>JAZLGV010000001.1:0-4267 GCA_045616505.1 Candidatus Gastranaerophilaceae bacterium
AATTTTATCTAATTGACTAAATTTCAAATCTAAACAATCTAAACTAATTTTCAAATCAATTGGTTCACCTGGTTTTATATCGCCTTGAATTTCAAGAGCTTTATTAGGTTTTTCAACTTTTACATTATTCAAAACTTCATCAGGCATATAAACTGTTGCTGTTTTTCCTAGAGTGAAAACATCATATTTAGTAACATTCATTTTACCGTCATAAGAGACACCCGCAGTAGTTTTTAGAGTTGCATCTAATCTATTAATAAAACCAAATTGAGTATTACCAGCGATTTGAATAAATTGTGGACTCATCAATGCTGAATACAACAAAATAAAGATTGGCATTTGAATTAATAATGGAAAACAACCAGACATAGGGTTAAATTTGTGTTCTTTGTAAAATTCCATCATTTTACGTTGCATTGTTTGCGGGTCATTTTTATATCTATCTTGAATAGCTTTCAATTTTGGTTGCAAAGTTTGCATCATTTTCATAGAGCGTTGTTGAGAAACCCCCAAAGGCCACATAGCAAGTCTTACAATAACAGTTAGTAAAATAATTCCAACGCCATAACTTCCTACGAAATTAGAAAGCAATTTCAAAAAATCTATTGTTAAAGTTATAAAATCCATATCCTAAAAATTTCCTCTCTCAAATATTATTTCAAAATATTATATTACTAAATAATTATACTGTCTAAAAACTTTTCGTCTATAAAAGAAAAAAGATTTTAAAAAAAGTTTATAAAAAACAAAACGAATTATGCTAAAATCTAATTAACGAGGTTAGTATGAAAAAACACATATTTTTTATTATTTTAATCTGTTTCACTTTAATAAATCTAAAAACTCTTGCAATGCCAAACCCTTGGATAGATTGCAACGATGACATAAGTTGTGGTGCAAAAAAAGCAGGATTTAATTTTCCTATAAGAGTGAAAAATTATACAGTACGAGCAATGAAAGATATGATAGAAATTAATTTTCCACTTGATAAAAAAAGAACCGTATCAGTCAGAAAATCACAAACATTCAAAGGAAAACCTGACGAAAACGGTATCGTCGATATTTCTGGAGTTTACACATCATATCCTGTAAACAAAACCGTTTACATAAACAAAGGAATTCCATTTAGTGTAAGAGGAGAAAAAAACAAATATTATGTTGTAAATTTTGCGGCAGAAAGTGGATATTATAGTTTTTATTGTCAAAAAGGATTAAGAAAAAAAGATATAAAATATTTTTACAAATTACTTGAAGAAGCAGAAGCTCCAAGACTAAATTATGACGAAAAAGAAAATTATACAATTGAACAACTACAAGATTTAAGAAGGGTTGATGGAATTGTAGAACCAGTATATTCACAAGATTACCTACCAGAAATATTGAAGAAAAAAGGGGTAACAGAAACTTGTTTTGAACGGGCAAACCTTGGACAAGACACTTATTGCTCCGGTTCTCAAATTAAAATGCTTAAAGATTATTATAAAAAACAAAAATAAAATCACTCCTTAAAACAGGACACTTGTAGCATAAAAAATATTATGCAAATTTTACTATAAAAATAGTACAAGCCTTATAAGTCATCAAGACAAAAGGCTTAAAAAACCTGTTTTAAAAGGAGAAAAAATGAAAAGCATTACGACATTAGAATTGCAATACGCACACAGATTTTATGGTTTCAAAGGTGAAGCACAATATCTACACGGACACACCGGAATATTAACAATTGAAGTCGAAGATTCAATAAATATGGGTGTTAATATGGTTTTCCCATGCAACGAAATTAAAAAAATTGCTTGGAACGTTTTACAAAATTTCGACCATGCATTGATATTAAGAGAAGACGACCCAATTTTGCCTATGATACAAAAAGTTTATGAAGAAGAAGGCATAAAAAAAGGAACAGACACAAATCAAAATATCGGGCCGGAGTTTAATTCAATCCTTGCCAAAGCATATCCACAAAGTCGTTTAGTAGTCACAAAAGAAACAATGACAACAGAAGGAATGATAAAAATTGTTTATGATTTGTTAAAAGACAAATTAAATATTTCAAAAATCACATTCAATAGTGGCGAAAATACCGCCTCTGAAACTTACGAACCACACAACACAATAAAACGTTGCCCGCTATGTGGTGTTACACTTGATAGTGCAGGGGTATGTTATAAATGCGGCTATGGAAAACAACAATAAAACACTACTCAAAACTTACAAAAGACCGATTTTTAATCGGTCTTTTGTCTATTTAATAAAAAAACATTTTTCAAAATATAAAATTGATTGTTGGAGAAAATCTATGGACTATCAATCTTATCATAATTGTATTACAGAAATTTTAGAAACATATTTAAACAACCTGTAAAGATAATTACAGAGTTGTTTTTTATTATAACTTATTCTGCTAATTTTACTTTTACATCTGAAAATTTAAATTTATGATCTTCCCCCTCAAGAGCTTTTTCATCTTTGTTAAGGTGCATTGGTTCAATAAGTTCTCCATTTTGGCTAAATATCGTATAAGTTACTGTATTATCATCATTTAAATCAAAAATATAATGTAAATTTATATTTGGTTTTGGACAAATATCAATAAGTTTTTCTTCCTTGTTCACTTCAATTGTTACAGTTGTATAATCTTCTTGAAATGGTCTTTTAGAATTAATTTTTACATAACTTCCAGTATAGATAAGAGTATCATCTGTAGATCGATCTTTATCAAGCGTATAACTATATACATAAGGTGAAGCTACAGAAATATCTGTATAGCTTAAAGATAAAATATCTCCTGTTTTAGGTTGATACTGATTATCAATTGCTTCAACACTTTCTGTTGTAACTTCAAACCCAAAATCATTAAATATCTTATATATTCCTGTACTTTTTACACCAGAAACAGCTGGATCTTCTATTACCGGTTCTTCTACTACTGGTTCTTCTACTGTTGGTTCTTCTATTACCGGTTCTTCTATTGGTGTAGGATCTGTTGGTTGTTTGCAACTAGACATTCCAACTGCAGCCATACCCATCATACTTGCTAGCATCAAAGCTTTCATAGTATTTCCAGCCCCGTGCATTACATTTTTTATACCGCTAAAATTTTCCAAGTTTGATTTTATACTTTTTGCAGTATTACTGTAATTCACTGCACTGATTGAATTTATTTTCATTATTTATTTCCTTCCAGTTCTTCTAATTTTATTTCTTTAATATAACAATTCTAAAAATAAATGTGTTAGTTTTTCGAGATCCTTCAAATTTTATTTACAAATTTTAACAAACAATTAGAATAAATTATGCTGACAAATTTGATTTCAAGTAATTTATTAATACTTTTACCAAATAAAGGGGAGAATGTAATAACACATTTCTTGAAAAATATCGGGAAAGTCGGCAATATATTTAAGTTTGTCAAACCTTCCGTCAGTTTCAGAAATTTTATACAGAATTAACGGAATTAACGATTTCTTAACGGTAAATTTAACAGATTTTCCTGTTAAAATTCAATAATAGCCAATGTTACGCAATTTATTTGAATACTCCGAGCGTTAATTTTGGATAAATTTAATTTATAAAAGCTCATAAAATTATACTCTACAAGACAAATATTTGTGATACAAATTTATAATAATATCCATTAAATGATTCCGAAGGGATTGATACAACAATTAAAGCATTACTTAAATTATCATTTTTACCAAAATAATATCTATCCGTAATTGACAAATTTCTGTACTCATCTAAATTATACCTAAAATTTGCTTTTGTTTTTTCCTTTATTTCTCCCGTATTATACTGTATATTTTGAGTACATATTTTAACATCATTAACTTTTACTATTACTATAGACTTTTTTGCATCATTAATATTTGTTTCTGTCAAAAAAGGCATACTATTGCAAAATATATATTCATCATCAGATATGTAAGGTTCAATATCTTGAAAATTTGATTTTCTAATTTTTTGCCATTTATAAGAGTCATCCAGTAACATATTTTCGGGTTGATATTTTGATGGTAATGATTGTGAAAGCCTAATCTTTACTATATCCATTTGAAGTGCGATTTCTCCATTTTGGCAAATCATATTTTCATCTGATATAGAATTTTTAATCTTATCATTGTTCGAAACTAATCTTATTATTTTTTTAGAGTCAAGATCTATTCCAACCACACAGTTGCCACCATATCTTGCAGATTTTGTAAGTATTAAAAAATTGATTTCATTTTGCATTATAAATTCCTTATAAATACATTTTTAATTTCTTTTT
>JAZLGV010000002.1:0-9503 GCA_045616505.1 Candidatus Gastranaerophilaceae bacterium
ATTACTTTGTTGTTCAAAAATTTTTCGCTTGTTATTCGCTTTAAGCTGACTTCTTCAAAAATATATATAAAAAAAGTTATTACATAAAACACTATATTTAATAACAATATGCCTATAAAAACTATTACTAAAGGGAATCCCACATCAGGTATTAATACATAAGGAAAAAACTGAACACAAAGTAAAGCAAATACTACCCAACCACAAACTGATAAAAAATTAAAGCTGTATCGATTTCTAAATTTATCTAAAATCATAAAATCATTCTACTAAAAAAGAAAGAAAAAACAATAAACACCACAACAATTCAAAAACAATTTAACAACGAAATGAAAAATCTTTTTGTTAGCGGATATTATCGTTCTAAACCATCAAATTAAGACAAAATATCTTTTATAAAATCTTCCACTAAGTATAATACAAGCATAATCAGTGGCAAAAATGCCAAAAATATTCCAAAAAGTTGAAATATTTTTATTTTTTTGTTGTTCAAAAATTTTTCACTTGTTATTCGCTTTAATCTTACTTTTTCATATACATATATAACAAAAGTTATTATATAAAATACTATATTCAATAATAATATGCCTATGAAAATTATTGCTAATGGTAAACCTGCATCGGGTTTTGATACATCAGGAAAAAAGTGAACACAAAGTAAAGCAAATACTACCCAACCACAAACTGATAAAAAATTAAAGCTGTATCGATTTCTAAATCTATCTAAAATCATAAAATCATTCTACTAAAAAAGAAAGAAAAAACAATGAGCAAGTCGATTACATCAAGACAAAACGATTGAGTATCGTTTTTCGAGAGGTAAGAACCGGAGGTCCGACTCCGCTATATTAAAAAGATAAAAGATTTTAAAAAATGCCGATGACCACTCTGCCGAGCGGATTTTAAAAGTGCGCCGTGGCAACCATAGGTTGTCCCAGCACGTCCTTGTGAATAACATGTCGTAACGCAAAATTGCGAAAGCAATTTTAAAGTGAAGTAAAATGTTATGAACATCTAAAATCCGAGACAAAACGATTGAGTATCATTTTTCGAGAGGTAAGAACCGGAGGTTCGACTCCACTACACTGAAAAGATAAAAGATTTTAAAAAATGCCGATGGCCACTCTGCCGAGAAAAAGTTGCCAGTGGCAAGTTTTTCGAGAGGTAAGAACCGGAGGTTCGACTCCGCTATATTAAAAAGATAAAAGATTTTAAAAAATGCCGATGGCCGGAGTCGAACCGGCACGGGGCGTAAACCCCACAAGATTTTGAGTCTAGCACGTCTACCAATTTCATCACATCGGCATATTTAGTATCTTTTCAATGAACGTAATTATATTCTATCAAAAACAATTCAAATTACAAATAGTTTTTATTTATTCTTAAAATTTATTCTTCTGATGATTTCAAAAAAAACTCTTTTTTCAAATTATTATCGTGAAAAGAGGTTAATCATGCGAAAAATTTTTATTCTTTCTTTAATATTATTTTCTTTACAATACAATGCTTTTGCGTCAATTATGCAGGGCGGAGTAGAAAAAGAACATCTATTAAAATCTAACAAATTAGTAGAATCTTCATCAAACACTCCAATCGCTAACGCAAAAATTTCACTGCCTTTAGAAAACTACTCTACTTATTCTGCCTCTGACGGAACTTTTAACCTTAACGCAAACATAAATGGGCAAACTGTACTTACGATAGAAAAAGCAGGTTACAAGCCTTTTACAATGACACTTGCAAAAGAAGATTTGTCAAAACCTATAATCGTTGGTATAGAAAAATCAACACCAAAAGATATAATCATTGAACAAAATCTATTTCACTTAGGTGACAATAATTTTTCTGACACTTCCGCAAATGCAGGAGAATTTAAAATAACTAGCGTTGGCCCATTTTATTCAAAAACAGTAAAAATCGGAACAATTGAACAAGGCAAAAAAGCTTATTTAACAATTGGTTCAATAATCGGTATAGATACCTTACTTGCAAGGCAAATGGGGCAAAACAAAATCACTTCAACTTATGCAACTCCACCGCAAGTATATTTTAACGGACAAAAAATAGCAGAAATTCAACTCAACGGGGACGGTCAAAGAATTCGCATTCCAAACAACATAATCAAACAAAATAACGATAATCAAATAACAATCAAAACAGGAAGAAATGCACTTCAAACTTCACACATAGATTATGATGACATTGAAATTGCAAATCTTCAAATTGAAACTTATTAATTTCATTCCAAAGGGTCATATCCCCCAGGGTGAAAAGGATGACATTTGCAAATTCGTTTCGCACCAAGCCACAAGCCCTTTAATGCGCCATATTTTTCTATCGCTTGTCTTGTATATTCAGAACAAGTTGGTTCAAACCTACACACAGCAGGGGTATATCTTGAAATCTTTTGATATATTTTAATTAAAAATAACAGAAATTTTTTCATTATTGTTCAATCTCGTAAGAACCCATACTTTCACCAATAGTATCAACTGCTTCTACCTTGATATCAGTTATCAATTCAGAATAAGAAATTACAACAATTGTTGGGATATGACGTTCTAATAATTGGAATAAAGGAAGTCTTATTCTTGGAGAACATAAAATAACTGGTTGTCTGCCAATATTTTGATGAGCTGACATCAATGTCGTTGCAGTATTTTCAATCAATTCTTGAACCTGCATTGGATTTAGCAAGAACATTGTACCAAGTTCAGTTCTTTGACAACTATCATCCAAAATCTTTTCCCATTCAGGAGAAAGTGTCAAAGCGTATAATGTTTTGTCTGACTGAACATTTGACAAACAAATTTGTCGTCCTAATGCAGCTCTCAATCTTTCTGACAAAATATCAGGTTCTTTTGAAAATCTTGCATAATCACATAATCTTTCAAAGATAAAGATAATATCTTTTACAGAAACTTTTTCTCTAATCAAGTTCACAAATATCTTTCTCAAATCACTTGTTGAAAGAATAACAGGAACTAGGTCATTAACAAGCGTAGGGTCTTGAGAACGTACAAGTTCCATCAATTTCAAGACATCAGTTTTTGTCATTACGTCATCAACATATTTTCTAACTGATTCTTGTAAATGAGTAATGATAACGTCTGTTGCACTAACAGCAGTAACTTCTCTTGTTTGTTTTGCATCTTCTTCTGAAATCCAATAAGCTTGAGTTTGATATGTCGGATCAACACCGATAATCGCATCATCAGGAACTGTTTTTCTTACAGCATCCCATTGATCAGCAATAACCATATATTTTCCTGGATAAACAAAACCAGTTGCAACAGTATTACCACGAATAGAAATCATATATTCTTCAGCTTCTAAAGCAGAAGAATCCATAATTCTTATATTTGGAATAATATAACCTAATTCATCAGTAGTACGTTGTCTTAAAGCCGCAATCTTAGCCAATAATTGACCATCTTGATCAGGGTCAGCTATACACAACAAGCCTGAACCAACTTGCAAACTCAATATATCCACACCCAATCTTTCGTACATTCTGTTTGGATTTACTAAGTCTTGCATATTTTGTTTTACGCTTTCCAACTGACCAAGTTGTGATTGAACATCAGCATTAACAAGTACAGAGAAGCCTGCAACAAACATTATTGCAGTAAATAACAAGAATGGAGCCCATGGCAAGCCTGTAAAACCACTTGTTATCGTAATCAATGCCAAGAAAGCACCAGCTAAGAACAAACTATAAGGTTTACTCATAATTTGAGAAGTCAAATCAGCACCCAAAGAACTGCTTGCAGCAGAAGAACGAGTCATAATTACACCTGCTGCAATAGACATCAATAGAGATGGTAATTGAGAAGCCAAACCATCACCAATAGTTAAGATAGTATATTTTGAAACAGCATCTGCAACAGGCATACCATTCATTAAACAACCAATGCATAAACCACCGATAATGTTGATAACAACAATGATAATACCTGCGATAGTATCCCCTTTTACAAACTTCATCGCACCATCCATAGAACCGAATAAGTTTGATTCTCTTTGTAAGTCTTCACGTTTTTTAACCGCTTCTTCTGGAGATATTAAACCTGCATTAAAGTCCGCATCGATTGTCATTTGTTTACCTGGCATCGCATCTAAAGCGAACCTTGCAGAAACTTCTGCGATACGTTCCGCACCTTTTGTGATTACCAAGAACTGAACAATAGTGATAATTAAGAAAATTACACCACCAACGACCATATTACCACCGGTTACAAATGTTCCGAAAGAATGAATTACCTCACCTGCTTCACCTTTTGATAAAATCAAACGAGTTGAAGCAATAGACAAAACAAGTCTGAACATTGTACCAAGCAAAATAATAGAAGGGAAAGATGCAAGTTCAAGAGGTTTTTGAACATACAAAGAAATCATAAGCAACACAATACCAAGGGTTATATTCAAACTTATTGAAAAGTTTATAACCCAGTTAGGCATTTCAATTAACAGGATTAATACCAAAGTTAGTACAAAACCTGCTAAAAGAATTTCACTTGTAGGATTTCCTTGTTGTGGTGCTGCCATTTGCTACATTCCTTTAAACGCTTCTTTTACAATCTCTAACTGCGTATTGATTGTTGCATCTACTATACCGTTGCTTGTCTGAATTATACAACCTCCTAGTTCTATAGTGTCGTCAGGATTTATTGTTAATCTTGCATGTAAACCTAATTCATTTGTAATTTCAGGAACTGCAATTTTTGCAAGTTCAACTTGCGATGGATTTACAATAATTGTGATTTTTGATTCTTCAGGAGATATTGTTTTTAAAACCTCAAGAATACTATTTAAAAGTAATTGTGGATCTTCATCAATTTCTTTTTTAACAATTTTCTTTGCTATTTCAACACTTATTTCAAGCAAATCAGGAGCAATTCTTTCAAACACTTCTTCTTTTGCATCTATAAAATCATTTATTGTAGTTTTAAGTTCTAAAATATCTGCTTGTGCTTGTTGCAAACCTGCTTCATAACCTTCTTTTTTCGCATTTTCTTTTATTGTCATTGCTTCTTCTTGCGCACGTGATACAAGATTTCTGTCATCTATTCTTCGATAACCTCTACGTCTATCTCCTCTGCGTCTTTCTTGACGTTGAGAAAATTCTATATTATCCAAATCGAACAAATCTACGTTTTCTGAAGATAAAATTTCGTTTTCTAAACTCTGTTCATCATTTTCAGAAACTTGTTTTTGTTCTATTGATTCTTGTTTAATTTTTTCTGCTTTTTTCTTGATTATCATACGGCAGCACTTTCTTCTAAGTGTTGAATTATTATATTAGTTACTTTAGGAGTCATTTCAAAAAATTCGCCTTCTTTTGCTTTTTTTACAAATTCTTTTACTTTTGAACGTTCTTTTGAAATTATCCTATCCATTTTTTGTTTATCAACAGAATTGAACAACAAATTCATTCTTGAAATAACTTTTTGCGGACTCAAATGTTTTGGTTCTGGCAAATGTCCTTTTATTTCTTTCAAACATTTCACTGTAATGCTTGCGTCTATTTTTCTATCCAAATCATCCATTTGCATATATTGAATAACCATTTGAGCATCTTCTTGATTAAATTTATTCAATATAGTTTGAACTTTATCTTGTCTTAATTGTCGTAATAGCAATGCCACAGAAGCTAATTTTAAAACTTTATTTGAACCATCGCCACCATTTTGAAGTTGTTGAGTTTGAGCTTCCGCCTGCATTGTTTGCATCATAGCATCAATGTTTGACTGACCTAATGCTGTTTGTAAAATACCATCATCAATCACACCACGATTTTTCAAATCTGTAATTGCTTTTTCATAAGCTTTTTTAACATGATGTTCTACAACTTTTAAAATTTCATCCTGATTTATACCCTTTGAAATCGTTTGTTTTGCAACTTCAAAAATCGTAAATGCGATTTTTTGCATAACACTATCCCAATATTCGGGCATAACACCAGAACGAATAAGATCTATTGATTTATGAAAAGACCATTCTGCAATAATTTGCGTAATTAACATTGCTTGATCAAGGTTAAAATTCAAACTTGCATCATTATTTATAGATTCTCCGCACATAGTCGAAAAATTTTGAATAGTATTCAAAATATAATTGATATGAAATTCTTGAAAATCTTTAGGTATTAACTCTTTTGCTTGAGTTGCAAGCTCAGTCGCAAAACCTTTATAATCAAAACCTTCTATTGCCATATTTTATAATTTAACCTCTACCCTGTTATTTTTATATTCTTATTCATTAAGAATAGTTATTTTAAGCCTTTTCTATCCAGCTTTTAATTTTTTCACCTACTTCTTCTTCGTCTGCTTCATCGATATCTGCTGAAACATCTTCCAAAGTTTCTGTTAATGAATTATCAACAGGAATTTCTACACGTTGTTTTTGTTCCAACAAACCTTGTGCCATTTGATTTTGCTTTTCAATCAATTCAGCAGCTTTTAAATTTACATCTCTTATTTGTTGTTCTTGAGCATGTGCTTTTTCTTCTAAATGCATTAATACTTCTTTTTGTTTTTCTTGAGAAGCTTTAATTCTTCCTGATAGATATTTCAAACCACCTGTTAAACCAATTACAATTGCAGCAACTGCTAACCACCAAGGATTACCTGTTTCATTAGGTACTGGCAAATTAGCGGGTTTGTCACCTGCTAAATATGGTTCTACAGTATCTGCTAACGCAATTGTTACATTATCAACATTAACCTTTGGACCTGCGGCATTTGCGATTAATTCTTTTAATTCGTCCAATGTTGCTTCTGGTGGCAAAGATTTCTTTTCAAGAGTAACTGCTACAGAAACTTCTTCTATTGCTCCTGCTTTTGTGTATTCGTTAGTTTGAGTTTTTGAAACACCATATTGAGTTTCAACAGCTGATCTTTCATAATTTCTATTTTGAGAAGAAGAGCCACTACCTGTACCACCAGCATAACCTTGCAAGCCTTGTGGAAGAGATACGCTTACTGCACCACCTGCTGCATTTCCTGTTGAAGTCCCAGCTGATCTATCTCCTAAACCTTCTTTAAACACTTGTTCTGTAACAGAAGTTTTTCTATTTGGGTCATAATTTATACTTGAAGTTTCTATTGGAGATTGACGTAAAAATGTAGATACAGTAACAACATAATTACCTTTACCTATTAATTTATCTAATTGAGCATTGATTTTTTGTTGCATGTATTTATCATTTTCTTTTGATTTTTCAGTCATTTCATCGCCAGAATCAATAATACTTGAGTAAACATTACCATTTGTATCTGTTATAGAAATATTTTCTGCTTCCAAACCTGAAATACTACCTAATAACAAATTTGTAATTGCTTTTACTTTCAAAGCATCTAATTTATCTCCACTTGGAATTGTTATTTGAACAGTTGCAGTTACAGGTTTTTGCATTGTTGTAAACATTGACTGTTCAGGAATTGAAATAAATACAGAAGCATTTTCAATAGGTGGAATTTTTCTGATTAATCTTGAAAGTTCACCATTGATTGCTCTTGCTAATCTTATTCTTTTATCTTCTTTTGTAGAAGTAAAATCACCTTTATCAAAAATTTCAAGTCCGATATTTTGATCAACCAAACCACTTTTTACAATAGCCAAATACGCTTCATCTCTTTGAGAAGGAGTATAATCTTGCAAATAAATTGTTGATTTTGTACCATCAATTCTTCTTTGAGCTTCGATGCCTTGTCTTGCAAGTAACGCTTGAATTTCAATTGCTTTACCGATATTATCAGTTGTCAATAAATCTAGCGGTTCTTTAATTTTTTTCTCTTTTACAACACCATTACCACCATCAGATTTTGAAGTGGCAACAACACCAATAGTAATACTCAAAACAAGAACTAATACTATTGCGCCTATTATACCGTATAATAATGGTTTATTTTCTAAGATTTTCTTAAAATCCATTTTTTGATATCTACCTCTTAATTGGCAACACTTTACAGTGTTTGCTCAAGTTCCCCTATATTTTTTGTATCACCGAACACAAAATTCGCATAATACATCAATAATAGTTTACACCGATATCTGCATTATTTTCTCATACGATTGTATGACTTTTGAAGAAATTTGAGTTGCAACGCTCACACTCAATTCAGCTTTTGCCATTGCAGTCATAACATCGTGAATATCTACACCGTCTTCGCCATTCATAACTTTACGCATCAACTCGTCAGGTGCATTCATATCTTTATTTAGGGCATCTGAAATACTATTCATAGTATCTTTAAAAGAACTTGTCTTTACAGACTCAGTTTCATCCAGTCTTGGCATAGAACCAAAACTATTTATAATTTTATCCTTTTGAATTTGACCATTCAAAGAAACTTTTGAAAAACTATCAAAAAAATTCGCCATAATCTACCTGCCCTTCTCTAGGAAATATCGTATTTATATTTAGTTAGATTTAACATTTTTTCAAAAAATCCTCTATTTAGTTTAGACAAAAGGTTATTTTCAACTTTTCACACTACGTATTTAATATTTTCTAAAAAATTTTCAACAATTGTAACAAAAACTTAACAAACAGAAGTGATTTATTAAAGTTCTCAAAACATGTGCCGACATGCATGTTGTAAGGGATTTAAACAAATCACAGTTACGAATTACTAAGGAGCTAAAGGTCGAAAAATGGGTTTATCATCTTCACAAGGTAGAATGTTAAGTTTAACTGCTAGACTTTCTAATTTAGAATATCAAGCTCAAAGCATCTCTAATCAAAAAATTAGACTTGCTGACCAATCTGAAGCTATTTCTAAAGAATATCTTAATGCTCTTGATGCTAAAAAACTTAAAGCATACAATTCTCAAACTAATTCTTATAACGATTTAACTGTTAATAGTTTATATGCTCTTAACGCAACTGGTGGTACTCAAAGAGTTCTTGTTGATGCTACAGGAAAAGTTGTTTGTCCTGATACTTACAAATCTCAAACTATTAGTGCCATCAATGCTAATGGCGAAGCTGACAACTTTAGTGCTACTACTGATGCAAAAGGTTATGCTGCTGCTAATGCTAACGATGCTAAAAACTTCAACAGCACCGAATGGTTATACCAACAACTTAGCCTTGGTAACCTTTTCCTTGTTGAATACAACAGAGATGGTGGTGCTGAAGGTACTGGAGCTTGGGAAGAAATCTCTTGGTCTTCTGGTGATTCTAGCCTTTCTACTGTTGCTGATGAAACTGAAGTTGCTAAAGCTGAAGCTGAATATGAAACTGCTATGGCTGAAATCCAATCTAAAGATAAAAGATTTGACCTTCAACTTGAAACCATTGATACTGAACACAGCGCTGTTCAACAAGAAATGGATTCTGTTAATAAAGTTATGGACAAAAACATCGAAAGAACCTTCAAAATCTTCTCTTAATAAGGTCTTTCAAATAAATTTTAATACCCTACCTTATTCCCTTATTTTCGTAACTTCTAGTAGCACTTACTTTTTAAAGTCGGTGCTTTTTTTTGAGAAAAATT
>JAZLGV010000003.1:0-9261 GCA_045616505.1 Candidatus Gastranaerophilaceae bacterium
AAAATTTAAATTTAAATGCCGGTACTTTGAATTTGGGTTCAGATGGCGAAGGTTCAGCAGGTAGTGTTGATAATTTAAACGTTACAGATGGTGCAAAATTAAGTATGGCTAAAAACAACAGTATTGATAAATTTACTGTTCAAACTTTTAGCGGTACTCTTTCTGATTTTTCAGTTGATTTTGACCCTACAAAAGCATCAGGCTTAAATATGGATAGTTTAGTAATTAATTCTGTTGCTAGTGGTTCTCATTCAATCAAATTAACAAGTATAAATGTAATAAATAGTAGTGGTATTCCTTCTACAACTGCTAGATATCTGTCAAGCAGCGCAGGAATTGAAGATAATACAGAATCGACATTAACAACAATAACAAGTGATGGTTATAAATACACATTCATTAGATCTACAAGTGAAAAAGGACTCTTTGACAGTATTGAAAGAGTACAAGATACAACAACTTTGTGGGGAGCAATTGCTGATAGTACAGAATCAGCTTTTTCTGTTGTTACTAATCCGTATGATATAACAAACCCAAGTGGTTTGGGTACTTTACAAGGTGAGGGTAGAAATTTCACTATTTATGGTAATGAAAATACTATTGACGGGAAAACTCACGCAGGTATTACTGTTCAATCAGGTCAAACATTTGCTATAGATAATGCTACTATGAAAAACTTTAATAAAGAAAGTAGTAATGAAGATGGTGGTGCGATTAATAACGGAGGTACAATCACAAATATAACAGGTAATTTTATATCAAATACTGCTGACAAATATGGTGGTGCTATTTCTAACAAAGGTACAATCACAAGCATCATAGGTAATTTTACACAAAACAAATCTCTTACATCGCAAGGTGGTGCTATTTCTAATCGCGATGGTGCTCGAATCGGCAGTATATCAGGACTTTTTGAATCTAATACTGCTTATAGTATGGGTGGAGCTATTCAAAACAACAAAGGTACAATTGACAGTATAACTGCTGACTTTAAAGGAAATTCAGCACAAGCTGGTGGTGCAATTCATAATGCTAATAATGGTACAATCACAATAAATGCGAATAGTAATGATATAACATTTGATGGAAACTATGTAACTAATTCATCAGGTTCTGGTGGCGCAATTTGTAACCTTGCAAATAGCACAATCAATTTATTAGCAAAAGATGGTCATAAAATAGATTTTACAGGTGTTAAACCAGCAGGTGTTAGCGAGGCTTATGATATCGATGGGATTCTTAACAATGGTACATTGAACATCAACGGCGATGGCTCAACTACAACCGCAGGTACAGGTACAGTTAATCTTTATAATGTTGATGGTACTGGTACAACAAATATTTATGGTGGTAATGCCTATGTAGCAAAAGATATTACTCAAAAAGAAATAACTGTTAATACTGATGCAGGACTACATGCATATGGCAACATCAAAACAACCAATGGTTTAACCAACAACGGTGCATTAAACATCTATGGTAGCACAACTCCTGTAACTCTTGATACTATAATTACTAGCACAACTGAAGACAGTACAACTAATATTTTAGGTACTGTTATTGCAAAAAAATCCATTGAACAAAAAACATTAAATATTAATGAAAATGCAAACTTTACGGCTAATGATACAGTAAATGTTACAAAAAAATTATATAGTTACAATTCAACTGTAACATTTAATAATACAGTAAATGTTACAGGCTCATCAGATGGAGCTTCAGCTGAATTTATAAATTCAAATATAACTGCAAATAATGATTTTAAAACAGATATTTTAAATCTTTCTAGTTCTTCAAAAATGAAGGCAGAAGGAGATTTAACTATTACTAAAGAATTACTAATAAGCTCTGGTTCTTATTTAAAAACAGAAAATTTAAACACACCTAAAGTTGCAATAGGTAATTCTGAATTAGCACTTGGACAATCAGCAGCACAATCAACTATTCCTACATTAACAATGCAATCAAATTCAACATTAAACTTGCAAAATGGCGCAACAGGAATGTTGAATGTTGGCACATTAAATTTAAATGGCAATGCAAACTTGATGATTGATGCAGATTTAGCAAATGAATCTGGAACTGGTCAAATATTCGACCAAGTACTTATTGATACTTTTAACAATTCTTCTGCAAATAAAATCACTATTAGTGGCGTAAAAGTATTATCAGACTTTAAAGATGCCGACACTGTAAAAGCTTGGTATCCAATTGATATGATTATTAAAACAACAAACGATGAAACAAGCGAAGATGGAAAATTAAACAATTCAATTGAATGTGAATTGCGTAATGTTGTTGGATATTCTCCAATATACAAATACAACTTTGACTATGACAAAGAGATTCAAAAATTGGTAGTTAGCCGTTTTAGTGCAAGCGAAAACGAAGCAGATATTTATAACCCAGCTATTTTACCATCACCAGTTGCAGCACAAATGTCAGGTTATGCAACAATGATGGAAAACTTTAATCAAGGTTTCAAAACTGTTGATAATATGATGAATATGCCAAGTTTAATCAGAAAAGCATATATTGATAGAAATAAATACGCTTTAGCAGATGAAACTCCAGTTTACACAGCAGGCGCATCTAAATCTGCTTGGGTTTCACCTTATACATCATTTGAAAACGTAAAATTAGATAATGGACCAGATGTTGATGCTATCACTTATGGTTCATATTTCGGCGGCGATAGTGAAGTTTATTCTCTACGTCACGGTTGGGACGCTATCTATTCAGTTTACGCTGGTTACAATGGTGCTTACCAAACATTTGAAGGTGTTAATATGAACTACAATGGTGGTTCAATTGGCGCAAGTGCAAACTTCTTCAAAGGTAATTTCTTCACTGCAATTAACCTAGCAGTTGGCGCAGGTGTTTCAAACGCTAACACAATGTATGGACCTGAATACTCAACTCTACTAAATGCAGGTGCAGCAGTTAAAGCAGGTTACAACTTTGAATTTAAAAATGGATTACACATCTTACAACCAAGTTTGATGATAGGATATTCTCTTGTAAATACATTTGATTATACAAATGCCGCAGGTGTTGATATAACATCAGACCCACTACATGCGATTGTTATCCAACCACAATTGAAATACATCTTAAATCTTAAAAATGGATGGCAACCATACGCAGCAGTTGGTGCAGTATTTAACATAATGGATAAATCTAAATTCTACGCACAAGATATAGCTTTGCCTGAAATGTCAATGCGGCCATATATTCAATATGGTATAGGTGTTCAAAAACAATGGGGTGACAGATGCACAGGTTACGCTCAAGCAATGGTAAGAAACATCGGAAGAAATGGTGTTGCACTATCTCTTGGCTTCAAATGGCAACTAGGAAAAGGCGCACCTGCTAGATTGTAAGTAAAAAATTAAAAATCTAAATAACAAAAAGCCTTGAATAAAATCAAGGCTTTTTTAGTATTTGTATTTAATTTTCAAGTGTATATTCAATATCTTTTTGAGGTGTTGTGATTTCTTTTATGTCAAAAATATTTTTCAAAACATTTTTAACATTTTCTGACATTGTGTTTTGTGAAAAATTAGGTATAAAGATATTTTTTATACCAGCTCTTTTTAAATAAATTATATTTGAAATTGTTTGATTATCACTTTGGGTTACAAATACATTTATATTTAAGTCGTTTAAAGTGTTGTGATGTAGGCTTTTTAGTCTTTTTATAATTTTATATAAAAGAGTGTAGTCGTATAAAGAATTTATATAACAAATGTTTTTACCCTTTTTTTCATAAGATAAAGAAAAAACAAAACTGTTTTCTGGTATGTAATCAAAAATTTCTTCAAAATATTCTTGGCATGGAGAAAAGTAATTGTTTAGTCCGATAAAATACAGTTGTTTTATTTCACCTGACAACAATTTTTTATAAATTCTATTAATTTTTTTCAAGATTTTTTTATCATCATACCCAACATTGATACTTTGTTTTGTATGTGATTTTTTAAACCCTTTTGTTTTTTGAGCAGTTTCTATTAATCCTGAAAAATCGTTGTTTAAAATTTGAACAACGCCAACAGGAGTAATCGGGTCAAGCGTGAATAATCTTCCCCTATATAAATATTCTACATTTTGCATAGATTTTTTGGTCATCAAAATAGGCCCTGGAAAAGTTGCAAAATCTGCTAGTTCAGATAAAATATTTGTTTTAAAATGTCCTTTTAAATTTTCATAAGAATTTATTTTTGGAAAACCATGTGCCATTAGCATATCAAGACCGTGTGTATAAACATTTATATCAGTATTTTTTGTATGTTCTAAAATTTGAAGAAGTGTTTTACAATTTATTCCTGATAACAAAAGCGCTTTTCCTTGTTTAGAAGAAAAAGAAACTTTTTTTATGTTCAATGTTCCATAATTTTTTTCTAAAGTAAGATGTAATAATCTTGTTACGTTGAAATAAGTATCAATCATATTGAAAATTTCTTTTTTAATTTCTTCAATGTTGTATTGAAGAGGATTAATAAGATTTAAAAGTTTTAAAATGGCATAATACGCATCCGGACAATTTTTTCCGTATTCATTTAATTCTATAATTTTTTCGGAAAGATTTTTGCATAAAAATATGCAAATTTCATTTAAGCCTTTTTGTTCATCTGTAAAATTAAGGCTACGTTTTATAAAATTTTTTTCACCTTTTCTTACTGCATTTTGAAGACTATAAGTATTTAAATTTTTAAATTTAATTTTTCTTTTTTCTTCTTCAATTTCATTATCTTTGCAATATTTTTCGTATAAAAATTTTGATTGATTAATGTAATTATATAGTTTTGAAATGATTTTTTGAAATTGTGTTTGATTATAAAAATGATTTGAAAAAATTGTAAACAAGGTTTTTAGAATATCTGTTTTAATCTTTTCATTGGTAATTCCAAAACCTTTAAGTTTATATAAATAAAATGATAATTCTTTTATATACGACAAAAGAATTTCTTGAATAGAAGCAAGACATGGGTCTATTGAACAAATTCCTTTGGTAAAAAAAGTGTCATTTACTTCTTTTTCATTTCTATTATTAATCATAAAAATACCCCTTTTTGTTCATTTTAATCTTGTTTTCAAGAAAAATAATTCTACAAAAAGGTAATTTTTTGATTATTTTTATAGATAATTAGCAAGAATATTTTTTACATAATTTTGAGTTTCTTTATAAGGTGGAACTCCGTCATATTTATCAACAGCTCCAGGTCCTGCGTTATAAGCAGCAAGAGCCAAAATTATGTTGCCATTATATTTGTTTAACATGCTTTTTAAGTATTTAACACCGCCTTCAACATTTTGAACAGGGTTTAGTGGGTCTTTTACTCCTAAATGTTTTGCAGTTGCAGGCATAAGTTGCATTAAACCCATAGCGCCGACTTTTGATTTTGCATTTGGGTTAAATCCTGATTCTTGTTTAATTAGTGCTTTTACTAATTTGTCATCAACACCGTGTTTTTTAGAAATTTTTGAAACCATGTCCATTATTTGTGTTTTGTTTGGATTTGTATGTGTTCTAAGTTCTGGCTGTGTAGAAATTTTTGCTTCAACACTTGAAACAGCATTAGGTGTTAATAATGAACCAAATTCTGATTTTGCACTTGAACTTAATATATCTTGAAAAGATTTTGTTGGTGCAGTTACGGCAGAATGAATTTTTATTGGAGTATTCGGATATTGAATATTGTTGTTGTAATTATTAACATAATTTTCTAAACTTTGCATTCTTTGTTGAGCAGCTTTTTGACTGCTTGACGTTAATAAACTTTGTAACATTCCAGTAAACAATTTCCTACCCTCTTTTTAGCTTTTTTTATTATTGTCGGCTTTCAGGTTTTACAATTTAATTAGAATGACAAATATCCTCTAATTGGTTGGTATATTCTTATTAATTGATTTTTTTTAAAAGTCAAAATTATCTTGTTTCTTTTAAAATGATTAAAGTTTTTTTGATGTTATCAAGTAAATATTCAAGTTGTAGTTCTATATTGTTGTCGGAAAACATATTTCCGCTACTTGCAGCAGTAACATAAGGACTATATTCTTCTTTTTCTTGACGAAGTTTAAAAATAGTCTGAACTTGTGTGTTTAATTGCATTAGTGCTTTGAAAGAACTAAAAGTAGCTTCTGGTTTGTTTTTGTATTTATCTCTAAAGTAATCAACACTTATTCCTAGATAATAAGCTTTTGCATTGAAAACTTGTATATCTTCGTGTTTTTCAACAACTTTTTCCAGTTTTTCTATTATTCCGATAATTTCATTAAGGTCATTTAAATATTGAGAATTTTTATCTTGTTTCATAATGATATTTATGAAAGCAGGATTATCTCTAGGAATTGGTTTCATTTCGTTTAAGTCATTAAAACCGTTTTCGTAATCAAATAAAGGCATATCATTCTTTTTTTGAAACGGTCTAAAATGTTCTTCTAAATCGGGTAACGTTCCTTCATAACCTTTTAAGTCTTCATCATAATCTTCTGGAACTTCAAATTCTGTGCTTCCGTCTTTTTTAGGTGCTTTTCTTTTTATTGTTTTTATATTTTTTTTAGTATTAATTTTTTCTTTTGAAGAATTTTCAAGTACATCAGAATAATCCTCTGCAAATACTGCTTGCAAAGAGATTATTGAAAATATTATTGTAAAAATTGCAATCTTTTTCATAACTACATATTAATATATTTAACTAAAAAGTAAATGATATTAAAAAATGAGATTTTTAAAATTTATTTTTCTTCTTTTTGATAAGCCCAAGCTGAATGATTATGTATACTTTCTAATGCTTCACATTCGACTTCAAAAGAATTTATAATTTCATTTTTACGTAATTCTAAAACAACATCACGCAAAATATCTTCAACAAATTTTGGTCTTTCATAGGCTTTTTCTGTTACATATTTTTCATCAGGTCTTTTGAGTAATGAATAAATTTCAGAAGAAGCACATTCTTCAACCATTTTTATTAAATCTTCTATCCAAATTTGATTTTTTTCATCATACGAAACTTTAACAGAAATAAGCGCTCTTTGATTGTGTGCGCCGTATTTAGAAATTGCCTTTGAACAAGGGCAAAGAGTTGTTACAGGAACTTTTACTCCTAATATAAATTTGTAATTTTCTTTTTCTGTTGCGTAATTTGTCAAAATGCCTTCAAAAGAACATTCATAAGACATTGGAGAAGATATTTCTGATACAGGAGCTTTTTTGTCGATAAAGTATTTGAATTTAAATTTAAGCTCTCCTGATTGAGCATTTAATTTTTTTATAATAGCGATGATGCAACCTTTTATATCTACACCAAGCAAATTTTTGTTTTTCCACGAATTTAACACTTCGATAAATCTAGACATGTGAGTCCCTTTGTAATGCATTGGCAAAGATACATTTGCTCTAATAGTTGCATTCACGTCTTGATTTGATGCGTTTTTTCTTTGGATTGTTAGAGGAAATTCAAGATTGTTAATCCCAACTTTTTGGATTTCAACACCTCTATCATCTGTTAAATTTTGAGTGTCTTTTAGTGAATTTTTCATTTTATTATTAATCTAAGTTTATTTTTCTGTTGTATTTGCAACATCATTTTTGCTAGCTTCTGCTTCTTTTGTTTCTTCAGACAAATCTGTGTTTTCAAAAGTTTGTTCTTGTAAAGCTAACAATAGTTTTAAAGCAGCTTTTCTTTGTGTTGCTTTAGGTGCAACTTTCAAAAGTTCAATAGCTTTCATAACAACAGGGTCGTTATCATACCAACGATTACCTCTACCTTGGTATTCGCTCATGATTTGATATATATGTTCTATAACTTCACCAGCAACTTGTTCTTGCATTCTCAACATAAATTTATCTGAATCAGATTTTTGTTCATCACAAGATATTTTTAATAAATCAAGTGCTTCTTTTAATATAGGATCTTTATCATACCAACGACGTTCTGCCATGTTTACCTCTTGTTTATTTTGTTTCTTTATTTATTAGTTTAACATAAAATTTTTAATTTATGCTAAAATATTTTAAAAAAGGATTAAAAAAGTGAAAATATTAGTAATTAATGGTCCAAATTTGAATATGTTAGGCACTAGAGAGCCTGAAAAATATGGAAGTATGACTTTTTCTGATTTAGAAAAAGAATTATATGAGTTTGCATTTAAATTAGATGCAACTCTTGAAACTTATCAAAGTAATGTTGAAGGAGAAATAATTAATAAAATTCAATCTGCTTTGGGAAAATTTGACGGTATAGTTATTAATGCAGGTGGATATACTCACACAAGTGTCGCAATAAGAGATGCTATTTCAGCTGTTAGTATTCCGACAGTTGAAGTTCACATTACAAATATTTATTCAAGAGAAGAATTTAGACATGAATCTTTGATTGCTCCTGTTTGTATCGGACAAATTGCAGGATTAGGCGTGAATGGTTATAAACTTGCAATAAGAGCTTTGCTAGATTTATAAAAAATTTGAATAATAATAAAATTAATAAAATAACTTCCAATTTTTATTGGAAGTTATTTGTTATTGTATAAATATATTCAATGATTTGTGAGAAATATGTTAAATCTGCGTTGCCGTTAATGATGATATCAGCTTCTTTTCTTGAAGGTTGAACATATTTTCTGCCTGCTTCTTTTACATAATCCCAATGTTTGCGAGCATTTTCGATACTTTGGTTTCTGTCTGAAGCTCTATCTAAAAATCTTTTTTCACGAAGTTCATCAGTTGTTTCAATATAAACTTTGATGTCAAAAACATCTTTGACATTTCTATACATAGTGGACATACCTTCAACAACAACAATTTTTCTTGAAGGAATTTCTACTGCGTTTGGAACAGAAATACCAGTTCCGTCTTGTTTATATTTAGGGATAAAAATATCTTCTCCGTTTGAAATTTTATCTAAATCGCTTTTTAATAAATCAAGTTGGAAACTATCTGGAGAATCAATATCGTATCCGTTTGCGATAAGATTATCGAAAGTTGAATATTTAGAAATAAGTTCAGAAATATCATTAAAATAGAAATCTGCACTTATAACAGAAACAGGTAAATCTAAAGTTTTGATTGTTTTTCTCATTTGTTTGCAAATTGTAGATTTACCACAAGCAGACTCGCCAGTAATTCCAATCATCACTTTCTTTTGAGGATTAGAAATAAGTCTTTTTGAAAATCTTGAAATAAAATCAGATTTTGTTTCTATAAAAATAGGCGTATCACATTTTCTGTCATACGCCAATATTTGTTTAAATTTTGTT
>JAZLGV010000004.1:0-8287 GCA_045616505.1 Candidatus Gastranaerophilaceae bacterium
TTTTTTGCAACATCTGTTTTTTTCTGTGTAATGAAAAATATTCCAAAAACGATTAAGGCTCCTAGCCCAAATCCTGCTATAAAATAAATTGCTTCCATCTTAAACTCCGATAGTATTTGTTTCTTGTATTAGTTGAGTTGTTTTGAACTTCTTTGGACAATGAGTTTGTATGTAGCTTTTTAGTAGGTCGTAGCAAACATAACAAACTTTGTCTGTTGCTTTTCTGTCGTAATCGCTTTCAAAATTAAAATCAAATTGCAACATTGCTTGTAGGAAATCTCTTATTTTGTGGTGCATTTTGGTTTTTAAACCAAGTTCTTTTCCACATTCTTCGCAAATAACTCCGCCCATACTTTCAGAGAAAAACATATTTTCATCAAGTATTTGTTCTCTACAACACAAGCAAGTATCAAGTTCTATTCCAAAACCTACTATTTGCATCATTTTTAGTTGAAATTTAATTACACTAATAAGAATTTCTTTTGTGCTTTTTGCGTTAGAAATTTTATCAAGTGCTTTGTATAAAATATCGTAAACTTCTTCTGCACAAGGATCACCTTCTACTCCGAAATTGTTTACTATCTCTGATACATAAGTTGAATATAATAATTTATCCATATCTTCTCTCGTTTGTTTAAAAGTATTAACGGCTTTTGCTTCACAAATAGTATTAAGGTTTCGTCCTTTAGAAAGCATCAAAGTATTTGCGACAAGCAAATCCATTCTTGCGCCTAGTTTATTTTTAGGTTTTTTGCATCCTTTTGCAACACCTTTTATGAGTCCGTGTTGTTTTGAATACATAACCATAATTTTGTCTGATTCGCTAAGATTATAAGATTTTAAATTTATTGCATCTGTAACAAAGTTATTCATATTTTCCTGTTCCGTGGTAAATTCCTTTTAGCATTTGTTGTAATTCAACTTTGTTATTAGAATTATCCAATGCTTCTTCTTCTGTTATTATCTCCTGTTCAATTAAGTTAAATAAAGCCAGATTCATTGTTTCCATACTTTCAAATGAACCTTTTTTAACAAGTTCGTATATTTCTTCTAGTTTATCTTTTAGGATAAAATCTTTAACAGTTGGTGTTGAAATTAGAACTTCGCATGCAGGATAACGACGACCATCTTTTGTTAATACAAGTCTTTGAGCGATTGTTCCTCTGAGTGTTTCTGCAATTTGACTTCTTATGAAATCTCTATCAGATGGTTCGAAGAAATTTATCATCCTTGTGATTGTTTGTACAGCATCGTTTGTGTGAAGTGTTGCAAATACCAAGTGTCCTGTTTCTGCTGCTTTTAATGCACTTGAAACAGTTTCTTTATCCCTGATTTCTCCAATAAGTATAACATCAGGATCTTGTCTTAATGCATATTTTAAGCCATCAGCAAAAGATGGAGTATCTATTTCAATTTGTCTTTGTGAAATGATAGATTTTTTCCCTGTAAAGATAAATTCAATAGGGTCTTCTATTGTAATAATATGCTTTTGATAGTTTTGGTTAATATTTTCTATCATTGCCGCAAGTGTTGTAGATTTACCGCTACCTGTAGAACCTGTAACAAGAACTATTCCGTTGCTTAATTCAGTAAAAGAATCGATTGTTTCAGGAAGATTAAGTTCTTCTATTGTTTTGATTTTGTATGGAATATTTCTTATTGCAACACCTGTTTTTCCAAGTTGTCGATTTAAATTTACCCTAAAACGTGAAACATTTTTTATTTCAAACGCAAAATCTAAATCGAATACTGAATTAGCTTTTGTTTTAATTTCTTTTGGTACAAGTGTTGCACAAATATTATCCATGTCTTTTTCAGTAAGTTTTGGAAGGTCTATTTTTATTATTTTTCCATCTTTTCTTATTACTGGGTGTTCATTAACTTGAAGATGTACGTCAGATGCTCCAATGTTAATTGATTTTTTTAAAAAGGTTATTATGTCAAAATCTTCTGGCATTTTTTGTTCCCTATAAGACTATCCCTACTCAAGTATTCTATCATCTTTTTGTTTATAGTTCAAAATCTTTACAAATAGGTAATATATTTATTATTTACTTGACATGTTTTTTATTTAATTTGAAAATTATATTAATTAATTGTTTGGGGGTTATTATTTATGAAAAGAACACCGTTGTTTGAAGAACATAAGAATTTGAATGCAAAGATTGTAGATTTTGCAGGTTGGGAAATGCCAGTTTCTTACGAATCGATAATTGATGAGCATAATTGTGTAAGAAATAACATTGGTTTGTTTGATGTTTCTCACATGGGTGAAGTTTTTGTATCAGGAAAAGATAGTTTAAATTTTTTAAATAAACTTGTTCCACAACAGGTTTCAAAACTTGTTGATTCAAAAGCTGTTTATTGTCAATTATTGAAAGAAAACGGTTGTATAATTGATGATTTGATTATTTATAAGTTAAAAGAAAATGATTATTTGATTATATTAAACGCATCAAGAGTTGATGTTGATTATGATTGGTTTGTTCAACAAGCATCAGGTTATGATGTAAAAATCGAAAATAAATCAGATGAATTAGCTCTTATTGCTGTTCAAGGTCCAAAAGCAAAATTATTGATAGAAAAAGCTGGTTTAAGTCTTGATAATCAACCAGCGTTTTTCTCAATCAAAAAGGCTCAAATTTTTGGAATTGAAATGTATGTTTCAAGAACAGGTTATACTGGTGAAGATGGTTTCGAATTATTAATGAAAAACGAAGAAGCTTCAAAAATTTGGAATATGTTGTTGGAACAAGGAAAAGAGTTTGGAGTAAAACCAATTGGTTTAGGTGCAAGAGATACATTGCGTTTAGAGGCGGCATTACCTTTGTATGGAAATGATTTGACTCTTGATACTACTCCAATTGAAGCAGGTTTATCATGGTCTGTTTCAAAAACAAAAGAAGAAGTGTATAATGGAAAAGATGTTATACAAGAACAACTTGCAAATGGAACTGATAAAAAATTAATTGGTTTCAAGTTGTTAGATAAATCAATCGCTCGTCATGAATATGAACTTTATATGAATAATGAACAAGTCGGAATTGTTACAAGTGGTGGTGTTTCACCAGTTTTAGGTTGTAATATTGGACTTGCTTATGTTAAAAATATTAAGGATATTTGCATTGGGGCGGTTCTTCAAGTTAAAATAAGAGAAAGACTTCATGACATTGAGGTAGTGAAGTTACCATTCGTTAAAAAGAACAATAAAGTATAATTACCAAAAAGGAGAGATGTAAATGAGTATTACTGAAGGTATGTTATGTAGCAAAACTCACGAATATTTGTATGAATCTGGAGATAATTATACAATCGGGTTAACTGATTATGCAGTAGAACAATTAGGTGATATTGTATTTGTAGAACTTCCAGAAGTTGGTTCAGAATTTGTAAAAAATGAAGTATTCGCAACAGTAGAGTCAGTAAAAGCTGCATCAGAAATCTATATGCCTATTGGCGGAAAGGTTGTTGAAGTTAATGAAGCTATTGTAGACACTCCAGAACTTTTGAATGAAAGTCCTTTAGAAAAAGCTTGGCTTATCAAAGTTGAAACTTCAACAGTGGCTGCTGATTCTTTAGATTTGTTAGAATATGAAGATTATAAGGACGAAGTTCAATAATTATGGATAACTTTTTTGCACATACAATTCAAGAACGTAAAGAAATGCTTGATAGTATTTCTGTTTCAAGTGTTGAAGATTTGTTTTCAGAAATTCCTCAACAAGCAAGAATGAAAACTTTGGATTTGCCTGAAGCTTTAAGTGAAATGGCTGTGCAAAAAGAAATTAAGAGAATAGCAAATAAGAATAACATAGATTATGTTAGCTTTATAGGTGGCGGAGTTTATAATCATTTTATTCCGGCAGGTATCAATCAAGTCGCTTCAAGATATGAGTTTTTAACAGCTTACACACCTTATCAACCTGAAATTTCTCAAGGTACATTACAAGTTATGTACGAATTTCAGTCTATGATGTGTAATTTGACTGGCATGGATGTATCAAATGCCTCATTATATGATGCTGGTACAGCTTGTGCAGAGGCTATTTTGATGGCTTCAAGAGTTACAAAAAAACGTAAAGCTTTGATTTCAAATTCTTTAAATCCTTTGTATAAAACTGTTGTAAAAACATATATGCACGCAAATGAATTTGAATTTGAGTTTGATGATTTTGAAAATATCAAAGAAAAATCAAAATCTGGCGAATATGCTTGCGTATTGGTTCAAAATCCTGATTTCTTCGGAACAATATTAGACATAGATTTTGCTCAACAATTGAAAGATTTAAAAACATTATTGATTGTATGTGCAGATGCAACATCACTTTCAGTCTTAAATCCTCCAAGTGAGTATGGTGCTGATATTGTTGTTGGGGACATTCAACCATTAGGTATTCCAATGTCTTTTGGTGGTCCTCATGCTGGTTATATGACTTGTAAGCAAGAATATGTAAGACAAATGCCTGGTAGAATTGCAGGAAAGACTTTGGATAAAGACGGTAATGTTGCATTTACTTTGACTCTTCAAACAAGAGAACAACATATTAGAAGAGAAAAAGCAACAAGTAATATTTGCTCAAATCAATCTTTAATGACTCTTTGTGCAACCTTGTATTTGTCTTTGTTGGGCGAAAAAGGTTTTAAACAAGTTGGTGCAGTTTGTGCAAATAATGCTCATGCGTTGGCTGATGGCTTGAAAAACAAAGGCATAAAAGTTTTGAATGAAGGTTTTTATAATGAATTTGTTATAGAAGTAGATAATGCAACAAATTTCTTAACTGAAATGAAGAAAAAGGGTATTATTGCAGGTTTAAAACTTGATGAAAAACAAGTTCTTGTTTCAGTAACCGAGATGAATACTCAACAAGAATTAGATTTATATTTGTCATCAATTTAGTTTTCTTCAATTATGCCGTAAAGATCATATTCGTCTGCATTTTTTATAATTACATTTTCGATATCACCTGGGATTACGTTCTTTTGTGTGTCGATGTAAACTAAACCATCAATTTCTATCGCATCTCTTTGAGAACGTGCAACAACAAGTCCTTCAGAATCAATACTTTCTATCATACAAGGGATTGTTTTTCCGATAAATGAGGCGTTAATTTGTTTTGAAATTTCTTGTTGTAATAGCATAAGTTTTTTTTGTCTTTGTTTTTTGATTTTTGCTGGAACGTGATTTTTTAGTTTGTATGATGATGTGTTTTTTTCTTTTGAATAAGTGAAAACACCCATTTTATCAAATTTTGTATCTTTTATAAAATTGTATAAATGTTCAAAATGTTCTTCTGTTTCTCCTGGGTAACCAACTATGAATGTGCTTCTGATTGCAACATTGGGAATTTTATCTCTAAGTTTTTTGATTAATTCTCGATAGTCAAAATCAGGTCTGTTCATTGCTCTTAAAATTTCAGGATGTGAATGTTGAAGTGGAATATCAACGTATTTTACAACTTTATCAAGTTTGGCAACTGCTTCTATGTATTCATCTGTCAGCATTGAAGGATAAGCATACATTACCCTTATCCAAGAAAGTTCTTCTATTTTATTTAATTCTTCTAGTAGTTTAGGAAGCATAGGCTTTTTATATAAGTCTTTGCCATAACTTGTTGTGTCTTGTGCTACAAGTACAATTTCAGAAACCCCTTTTTGTGCGAGTTTTTTTGCTTCTTTTACTATATCTTCGATTTTTCTTGAACTGTAATTACCTCTAAGTTGAGGTATTACGCAATAACCACATCTGTAATTGCAACCATCTGCGATTTTTATATAAGAACTTGCACCAATTGTTATTTGTTGTCGTTCTGTTTCTTCAGGATAAATATATTTTGGATTTTCTGAAATGTATGAAACATATTCTTTTTTCTTTTTGATTGCTTCTATAACTTCAACGATTTTTGAAATATCGGAAGTCCCAAGAGTTGCAACTATTTCTGGGATTGCTTCTTTTAATTCTTGTTTGTGTTTTTGTGGTAAACAGCCTGTGACAATTACTTTTTTACCCGCATTAACCATTTCAAGGATAGCATCAATTGATTCGGTTTCAGCATCTTGAATAAAAGAGCAAGTGTTTACAATTATAATATCTGCTTCTTGTTCGTTAAGTGTGATTTTGTAACCTTTTTGAGCTAATGCTCCAAGCATAAGTTCTGAATCTACAAGGTTTTTTGGACAACCATTGTTTATTAATGCTATTTTCATTTGATACCTTTCTAAACAAATTGATATTCATACTTTACTACAATTATCAAAATTTTTAAATATTATATGTTTTTGTAATTGTAGATTTTCTTTAAGTAACAAAATGTTACTTATTCAAACAAGCGTTTGACACTAAATTTTATTTATGTTATAAATAATGTGGGGTAAATGTATATTTATAAGCTTCGAAACTATTTCGAGGCTTTCTTTTTTTTAAAATTATACGTTTAAATAAGTTAAATTTATAAAAACAAAATAACTTTACAAATATTTACACGTTTTTTTTATAATAAACTAGCAAATTTTTTCTTTTTCATGTTTTGTATAAGAGGAAAAAGTTTAAAAGCATGCTATAATGCTCTCGTAAGATATTTTAAAAAGTACAACAAATATAATTAGTAACGAAAAGGAGAATTCGATGGTCACTCTAGCTAACTCATCAAAAGTAGAAGAAAAAAAATTAAGCTCAAAATCAAATGACGAATTTGATAACTACCTAAAACGTCAATGTTTAAAAACAACATTTAACGGTTTAGAAGTAGAAACATTTTCTTGGTATAAAAAAGTTTTAGGCTTATTATAATTTAAGTTTGACCAAAGAAAAGAAAATAAGAAAAAGATGTATAAAAAGGCTTGCCAGCGCGGGGCAAGCCTTTTATGGTTTTTAATAAAAAAAAAGGGCAGTTTGGAAAACTGCCGTGTGACTATGTCTGAAGAAGTGCTATTGATGATATTAGTTGATTTTGCTAATTGTAAGTGCGTTTGAAAGAGCAATTCCGCCTTTGTGTGCTGGTTGGTTTACTACTCTGCCGTTTACATACATAACTGTAGAACCGCCACCATCAAGGTTCATTGCTTCATAACATCCAATTGATTTCATAAAGTTTGCAAGTTCAGTAAGTGTTAAACCTATTGAGCTTTCTTCACGTCCATCAACTGTAACGATTATGAAATTGTTATCTGCTGTATATCCGATTGCTGTTCTTGGGTTTCTTCCGCCTACTGATAAAAGTTTTTGTTCTTTTATATCAACGTATGTTTGTCCATTTTTTAATAGGTATGGACCACCGCTTATTATGTGGTTTACATTTTCCCAGTTTGGAATTGTTTGTACGTCGAATTTAACTTTGTCGCCTATTTTTAATTTATCCATTTTAGAGGCAGGGCCTACTATTACATATCCATCTTGAGGAATTGCTTGTTGTGCAGGTGAAATTATTGTTATTTCATTGTCTTTTACAACAATTTGTTTTCCGTATTTAGGACTTGGAGGTGCAATTGTTCCCCATTCTGGTGTGTATGCGATTAAGTATGTTGATAACATCCTTGGTTGATTTATGTTATCAATTTTTATTGATTCTTTTTTAGTGTTTAATGTTGCGTTAAGTTGTATTCTTGCCATATCGTAGTGGTTGTCAAAAATACCCATTGCAACTCTATCGTAAATTGGTCCTGTATAAATTTTCTTGTTAATCATTAATGTTCCAAGAGGAACTCCTGTTTGAGGTTTAAAATATGTACCATTAATAGCAACCAAAGAATGATTTCTTTTTGCTATGGTTGTTATTGTTGATTTTCTTGCTAATTTATCTGATGCTAGTGCTGGTGCTATTTCTAAATTCGGATTTAGTTGTTTGTTTATTTCTATAACATTGAATTTTACAGGTCTGCCATTATAATATCTTGTAAGTTTTATGTGTTTTACTCCTAGTTCTACATCTGTTATGTATCCACCTTTGTATTTTTGTCTGATTTTTCTGTTAAATTCTGCTTTTTGTTCTTCTATTGAAAGTTGTGATGCGATGTTTTTTTCTATATTAATTCCGTGCATTAAAGGTGAAATAATTGCGTTATTTGCAATCTTTAAATTCTCTTGTGCAAGTATTGGTAACCCTTTAAAAAAGCAAGGAATTAATAATATTCCTACAAAACTTGCTACGTAAATCGTGTTAAGCAGAGTTCTTGAGTTTTTTTTAATTCTTCTAATAGCAGTATCCATATTTGTCACCATAAATTAAAAAGTAACCGGATACCTTTTTTTTGTGAAGAGTGGTGGGGGTAATTTTGTTTTAGGGAATGTCCC
>JAZLGV010000005.1:0-14473 GCA_045616505.1 Candidatus Gastranaerophilaceae bacterium
CCTTTGTTAATTGAATTTGAGCCATTTGACCTCCTTAATGTATATTCAACTGTTTTTATTGCTTTTGAAACTTTTAGTTTCTTTACAAAAACAATTATATTACAAACAAAATAAATAATAAATTTTACTATTTTTTTATTAATATGCTACGATATTTTGTAATTGGAGTTTTTTATGAAAAAAATTTTAATAGCTTTAATTTTTCTATTCTTAAGTTTCGCAAATTCTGCAAATGCAGATGAAGTCACTTATGTATCTCTAATTCCACAAATAACAGGAATAATTTATGCTTTAGGTGGCGAAGATAATCTTATCGGAATTTCAACAGGTTGCAGAGTTCCATCTACTGCCGCCGCTGAAAAACCAAAACTTGGGAACGCATTTTATATAGATACAGAAAGAGTTTCCATATTAAAGCCAACTTATATTTTCACCGTTCCAAAATCTAAAAAACATTTTTCAAACACTTATGCTGGCGCAAAAATGATTTATCTTTCATTTGATTCAATACAAGATGTTTATGACAGCACATTGACGCTGGGAACACTTATTGGCAAAGAAACTAAGGCAAAAGAACTTGTTGCAGATTTAAAAGTAAAGGTGGACTCTTTCAAAACCTCTGAGCCTAAAAAGATTTTATATCTTGTTCAAACAGATCCTTACATAACAATTGGAAAAACAAGTTATGTAACAGAAATAATCGAAAAATCAGGGAATAGTTCTTTAACCTCAAATATTTTGCAAGAACATCCAGTTTTGAAAAAAGAAGATTTACCAAAATACGACCCTGATATAGTAATTTTAAGTTGGCCTACTGATTTTAGGTTGTTAAAAGTCGTTTATCCGAATGCAAAAATAATTGTTTTAACTCCACAAAAAAGAAATTTAATTGTCTATCCTGATTTGAGAATTTGGCAAATAATCAAATATTTTTCAATGCTTAAATAATTTTATTTGCTTTATTAAATTCTTTCATCTTAAAACTTGCACCTTTGACTTTGTCAAAATATGCTTTTGCCTTTGTGTTAAGTGGATTTTCTTTTAAAACTATTTCAAAACAATTTGCGGCAGTTCCAAAATTACCATTAAGTTTATGCGCTATACCCATTTTGAAAAATAATTTTTCACGATTAAAATTTAATGCTTTTGCTTTTTTAAAATATTCAATGGCAAGAGCATAATCACCCGTTTTAATTCTGTAACAACCCATATAATATTGTATAGCAGGATAGTTTGAATTTATTTTTAATGATTTGTTTAAGTAAGTTAGAGCCGTTTTATAATCTTTTTTTTGAGTGTATAAATCACCGAGTTTTGCTAATACCTTATAGTTTTCGCTATCTAATTCGATATATTTTTTATAATATTTTATAGCATTTGCAATATCAGCTTTTTTGTCATAAGAATTCCCAAGATTTAGATAAATAACAGGTTCTTCTTTTTCTAATTTTAACGCAGCCAAAAAATTGACTATCGCTGAATCGTAGTCTTTTTGTTTATAAAATTTCACACCAATTTGTAGTATGTCTTGTATTTCTTTTTCCATTTTAATCCTGAGGTTCTAAGTGAATTGAAATTTCTGTATTGTGAAGTTTCTCTTCTATTGCTTGTTCAATTTTATCGCAAAGTTTGTGTGCTGTTTTTATTTGCATTCTTCCATTTACAATCAAAATTATTTCCATGTTTTTCTTAAAACCTGAACGTCTTGTTTTTAATTGTTTAAGAGCAATAATACCTTCGTTTGAAAATTGTGCAAGTAGCTGTTTTATTTCATCAATTTCTGTTTTATCAAGTGAAGCATCAAGCAAATTTGTTTGCGCTTTTTTATAAATCTTTAAACCTGTTATAAAAATTATAATTGCCACTATTATTGCGACAATTGGGTCGAAAATAGGGTTGTTTGTGATTTTTATAATTGTAAGTCCAACAAAAACCCCGAGTGCTGAATATATATCTGTTCTTAAATGTATTCCGTCTGCGTGAAGTGCATTTGAATTTGTTTTTTTTGCGACATAAAGAATGTATGAGCTTACAAAAAAGTAAATTATTATTGATAAGCCCATTATATAAAGTCCTAAACCTGCGTTTATTATTGTTTTTGGCGGAAATATTATGTTTTTTATTGCTGTATAAATTATATAAAATGCTGCCCCCATAATAAGTAAACTTTCAATTAAACTTGAAATATCTTCGTATTTGTCATGACCAAATTGATGGTCATCATCAGCGGGTTTTGATGATTCTTTTACCGACAAATAGGTTATGATAGAGGCAAAAAGATCTGACGCTGAATGAATAGCTTCAGAAATAATACTAATACTGCCTGAGATTAACCCTACAATTAACTTTATTATTATTAAAAATATATTTGAAAAAACAGATGTGTATGCTGCAATTTTTTTCTCTGTTTCGATGTTAATATTAATGTTCATTTTTATTCTTCTATATCAACATGTATTCCGTTAGATGCTTCTTTTTCTTGATATTCATAAGCATTTGCAATTTTTGATTGAGCTTTTGTTTTCTTTATTTCTTTTAAAATATTACTTTTTGTTTGTTGCAAATCTTCGATTGTTTTTTTATATTTTTCTTGAATTTTTGAATTTATATCATCAATTATTTTTCTTTCTTCGTCTGTCATATTTGCAGTTTTATATGCAGCATATAATTGTTCTATTAAAAGTTCTCTTTGTCCTGCTTTTGTGCTGGCAAGTTCAAAATTTTCTTCTTTTATTGCAACGTCAATTTCTTTTGAAAGATTTAAAAATTGTTTATATAGAAGTTTCACTTGTGCAAAATCGGTCATAAAAATTATGCTTCCTCATCTATATCTTCTTCATCGTATTCTTCGGGTTCGTCATTATAAACAATTTCTTGCGTATTATGTTGTCTTTCAATATTTATACTTTGACTACCTGTAGCAGCTTGTTCAGTCTTGACTTTTTCGATAGCTTGATTCCAAGTATTTCTTAAATTAGTAAGGTGTTTTAAAACTTCATCAATACCTGTTGTATTTTTGCTAACATCAGATGTTATTATAAGTCGTCTTAAATATTTGTATAAATTATATAAAACAGAGGCAAATTGTCCACCTTGTTCCATATCAAGTGTATCCATAAATTCTGCAATTATGTTTTTACAACATTGCATATTGTGGTGGAATGCGGCATCATCATTTGCTTCTAAATTTATTTTAGCTTTGTTTAAAAAGTTTATTGCTCCATCATAAAGTAAAATTAAAATTTGCTCTGGTGTTGCTGTTTCTACTTGATTTTTCTTATATTGTTTTAAATAAGGATTTATTGGACTCATTTTTATACCTTTTTATTGATAAATGCACCTGCGGCATGGTTTAATTTTGACATTACCCTAGCTAAATTGTCTGCATCTATCGTATCTAGCACTCTATTCTCAATTTCATTATACAGTTCAATTGTATTGTTTTCTGTATTCACTCTCATAGTATAGCCTTTTAGGGATTCTTTTTCAAGACTTAATATTTTTTCTTGTTTTTCAAGTTCCTCTTGGTTAGGGCTATCTTCTTCGTTTTCTTGTGCGTTTTGTCCGCCACTATGAGCATCTTTATCTTTTTCTTTGATTCCGTCTTTTTCGGCACTTTTATTGATAGTTTTTACTTCTATCTTACCTTCTTTCATCGCTTCAAATTCGGTTTGCCCAATAGCCTGCGCTGACGCAAGTTCGGGGTTTAAACCTATGCTGCCCATTGAAAATCCATCAAGACCCATTTTCGCTCCGTGAATATTTTATTAATTTGACTATAATTAAAGTATATTATATAATTAAAAAAAATGGAATAGAGAAAGGACTTTTTTTCTTGGCTGCAAACCTGTTACAACAGTTTATAGATAAGTTGCTTGTTTTCCCTCTGTGGGTAAAGCAAATTATTTATTTGCATTTATATGAAGATTTAAAACAAAATTTGAGTGAAGATTTTTTGCAAAAAGATTTGAAAGAATTGATGTACTTATACGTGCCTGTGCTTACGTTTATGGGCAAAGGGGAATTAACAGAACGTGCAGCCGGTTTTGATTCAAATATATACACTTTTATGGAAAGTGTTGAACAAGGCTATAATATTATTGAGATAGCAATGAATAATTTTTGGACTTTGGAAGAAGTTACAAAATATTTTATACTTTGTGAAGAACAAAATTATATTAAAACACCTGATTCTATTCAAATAGCTACAATGATAGGCTTTATGTCTGGTAAATTTAGAACAGGTGAATATTTTAAACGTATCGGAAGAATAAATGTTGATCAATTGCAAGATGTAATAATGAAACAAAAAGAAGCCGCAGATGCAGGTGCTCCTGTTATGATGGCTGAATTAATGATTTCTTTAGGCTATTTAACAGAAAGAGAAACAAAATCTTTGTTAGTTATAAAAGAAGAAGCAATGAAAAGATTTATTCTTGATCCATCTGTTATCCCAGAAGGTAAAGAAGCAGTTAAACCTGCATACAGCGAAGAAGATTATAAACGTGTAATCGTAAAATTAAAAGAACAAAATAACCATCTTTTAGAACAACAGAAAAAAATCGTCGCTTTTTTGAAAAAACAACAAACAAAATAGTTTTTAATGGTTTAGTGCTTCTTGTATAGCTACAATCATACTTGATTCGTCAGCTATGTTTTTGCCTGCAATATCAAATGCTGTTCCATGACATGGAGAAGTTCTTATAATATCTAAGCCAACTGTTGTGTTTACAGTTTTATCTTTCGCAATTGTTTTTATTGGAATTAATCCTTGGTCGTGATAGCAAGCTAAATAACAATCATAAGGTAAAGGTTTGTTATTTATATATGCATTAGCCCCTTCTATAAATAAAGTATCAGCAGGAAGTGGAAGAGTAACATTTATATTTTGTTTTTGTAATTTTTGAGCAACAGGAATTAATATTTCTTGTTCTTCTTTTCCTAAAATTCCATCTTCGCCTGCATGTGGGTTAAAACCGCATAATGCAAGTCTTGGGTTTTCTACATTATAATCACGTTTTAAAATATTATTTATATCAATGATTTTTTGCTCAATAATGTCTTTATCTAAAACTATTTCTTTTAGAGGGACATGCCTTGTTAAAAGCAAAACTCTAAAATTATTAGCTGTAAATAACATTTCTGCATGTTGATTATCGTGTGCTAAAAAGTGTTGTAAAACTTCTGTTTGACCATTGAATTTATGCCCTGCTAAATGTAATGCTTCTTTTGATACCGGAGCAGTTGCAATAGCAGAAATTTTACCGATTTTTGCAAAATCAGCTGCCATTCTAAGTGATTGAAAACTAAATTCACCACCTGCTTTGGTATTTTTGCCAGAACCAACTTCTTTTGCATCAAGTGGAATTTCAACTACGTCATAGTCAAGGTCTTTTCCGCCATAATAATCTAGAACATCATAATTTGAAATAAGCAAAACTTGCTCTTTTGGAAGTTGAAGTTTCTTTAGGGCTTTTATTGTAACTTCAGCTCCTATACCATAAGGGTCACCAGTTGTTATTGCGATTTTTTTAAATTTTTGTTTCATTTTTTTCAAAATATTTTAGTATATCTATTAATGTATTAGGACCACCAAGGTTTCCTGATTTTGTTACTATCCATTGAGCCTTGTGGTCAATAGATAACGCAATTGCAGGTGCAACTTCATCAACCAAATAAAGTTGTAAAGAATCAATAGCGGCACAACATTTATAAGAAGTTTCACCGCCAAGAGTTATTAAAATTACTTCTCGTTGGAAAATAATTAATTTAGTTAACTCTGCTAAGAAATCTGTGATTTTTGTTGCAAGTTTTGATCTTGTTAATTCTGCATTTAAACTTTCTTCTGAAAAACCATCGTAATCTTGAATTAGATAAGAAGTGTTTACAACAACGGTGTTATTTTTGTTTAAGTTGTTCAAAATTCTATCTGTTAAATCTTTTGTAATTCCTTCAAGAATAGTTTTTAAGTCCAAGTTTAGGATATAAACATTGTTTAATTCATCATCGTCAGCAAGTTTCTTTATTTGATTTGCTGTTATTTGAGTTGCACTTCCTGACACTACAAATTTAGGTAAATTTGGTATTGTTTTTTTAATGTGTTGATTTTTCATTTCAGGCAACCAAGTGTTTCCAAGAGCTTGTGCGCAAGCAGCTGAACCTGTTGGAAGAATTTTGAAGTTAGTTTTGTTTATTGCTAAAACTACCTGTTCAATATCTGTTGTTGAAACGGCATCAGCAACAATAAGTTTTTTACCCTGTTCAATAAGTTCTTTTATTTTTAAAAGAATTGGACCTGCACCTTTCATTATTGTAGTAAGTTCAAGTTGTCCAACAATGTTCTGTTTATCTTTTGGAAGTTGATTTTTTAATAATGTTGGAATATGTGATTCATATATTGGAGAATGAACATCTCTAGCCATTTCTGTTCGCTCAATAGGAATACCTTTTAATAAATGGTATCCACCAACAGTTGTTCTACCTTCAGAAGGAAATGCTGGCATGATTATTGCAGCATCCATTTCCAAAGTTTCAACAACGGCAAGTGTTTCCATTGCGATATTGCCACGAATGGTTGAATCTATTTTTTTATATACATAATCAAGATTTAATTGATTAACAAAATCTTTTGTAGCACTTTTAACTTTTTCATAGGCTTCTTCTGCAGGAATATTTCTTGTTTCTGTAGATAAAGCCCAAGTTTGAGTGTTTTTTATATTTTGCAAACAAGGCTCACTTTTAAGTAAAATTTGAGTGTTAGAGCCTCTTAAATGAAATTGTAATGCGGTGTCATTAGCACCAGTTAAATCGTCTGCAATAATTCCGATAAGGCTTGATAAAATCATTTGTTATTCAGCATCCTTTTTAGAACCAAGAAGTCTAACATTATTTGCAATAATTAGATATCTTTGACGTTCTTCACCTGAAGCATCGTTCCATTTGTTAATAGCAATTCTGCCATCAACGGCAACCAATCTGCCTTTTTTTACATATTCACCAGCAAATTCAGCTTGTTTATCCCAAACGTCAACATTAAACCAATCAGTTACTTCTGATTTTGTTTTTGAGTCCCAACGGCTTACAGCTAAAGAAAAAGTTGTTCTTACTTTTCCTGATTCAAAGTATTTTGTTTCTGAATCTTGTCCTGCTCTACCTACTATAACTGCTGAATTCATATTTATTCCCTTCTTAAAAACTTCTCTTTATTTTTAAAGCATACAATAAATTAGAAAAGATAACCACAAAGTTTAAGTATTATTAATTTTATGTATGGATTAATTCTTCCTCTTTGGCTTTTTCAACGCAATTTTCAAAACCTGTATTATCGCAAATGAATTTTGCCCATTGTTGCATAATTTCTTCCGGCTCTAGTGTATATGGAATTGGTTTCCCTATTTTTATTGTAACCTGATGAGCCTTCCAACCTTTTTCATATCCATCAAAACCACAAATTGCGACAGGAACAATGTCAGCTTTTGTTTTGTGTGAAATAATGGCAAAACCTTTTTGAATGTTTTCAAGTTTTTTATTATTTCTAATTCCACCTTGTGGAAAAATTCCAAGTGACCAAGTTGTTTTAAAAACTTCTGCAATAGTCCTAAATGTTGAAAGTTCAGGTTTATCTCTATTTACAGAAAATGCTCCTAATCTTTTTACCCACCATTGAAGATTGCAATCTTTTTCAAAAAGTTCCATTTTTGCCATGTATGCAACAGGTTTAATAATTGCAGAAGATACAAAAAGCGGATCGAACATTGAAACATGATTTGCTGCATATATTACCCTTGTTGATTTAGGTATGTTTTCTTTACCTTCAACTTTAAATTGATAACAATATTTGAAGTAATAATGGCAAAGTCCTATTGTAAAGAGATGGAACATCCATCTTAAAGTATGGTATTCCTTTGCGTATCTTCTTGCGAATTTTCGTTTCTCGGGTTTATTTTCTTGTGGGGTAGTAGTCATTTTATTCTTCCTCGTTTTGTGGTTCATATTCAAAACCTGTTAATTCTTGCATGCTAGCAATCCATTTGTCAAACATTTCATCTTGATTATCTGTTAGTTCAATCATTTTTCCCACTCTAACAATTATTTTGCCAGTAAAAGGGATTTTTACTTTTTTGTCAGTACCAACAATCCCCATAGGTAAAATATTACATTTTGTCGCTTTTGCAAGTCCAAGAAACCCTTTTTTTACTGTTGTAATTTTTCCAGCTTTTTCTCTTGTTCCTTGTGGGAAAAGTCCTAAAATCCATTTTTTTGTTTTTACAAGTGATTTTGCTGTTTTTATTGTTGATAAACCAACTTTTTCTCTATCTACTGCAAAAGCCCCTAATGTATCAAGCAAAATTTTCATTATTGGATGGTAAAATAATTCTTTTTTTGCCATAAAACCTATTGGATTTGGCAATACAGTAGCCATTATAACAGGGTCAAGTGTTGATAAATGGTTTCCTACCGCAATATAATTGTTGCAATTTTTAGGTATATTTTCTTTTCCTTCTACTTCATATCGATAAAATATAGTGAAAATCATTTTATACCAAAATTTTGTAACTAAAAATTGCCACAACATTCTAAATGTGCAAAAATCTTCTGGTTTTCTAACCATATATTTTTGAATACTATCAATTTTTTCTTTTTCTGTTAATTCTTTAGACATATACACTCCCCAATTATTCTTCTTTTTGATTATATACTAAAAACAATTTTTGTGCTATTATTACAATGTTATTTTTAGTGAGGTAGTTTATATGACAGACAAAATTGCATCTTGTGAATTAGAAAAAGAATTATTTAAAAATGTAGAAGATAAAACCCCAGAATATATTAAGCAATTAAATTTGATAGATTTATCAAATAAAGATGCTTTTGTGTTCAAATTGAAAAAAGAATATTTACAACCTTATGACGCAGAAAAAAATCCTGAAGGTTTGGGGTTGTGGGATTGGTTTAAAAATTATGAAAAAGAAGCAAAAGTTTCAACAGCAGGTATAAGAGGACCTCAAAATATTTTATATCCTCAAGATACAAGATTTCCAATAAATTTAATCGGTATTACACTTGCGACTGTTGCAAAAGCATTAGTTGTGAAAGATAAAAATTATCAAAATCCTGTAAAACTTGCAGGTCGTGAAGTTAGATATAATTCAGATAAATTCTTAGATGCAATAGCTAGAATACAAGCGGCTTATGGAATTAAAACACTAGTTCCTGTTGATAAACAAACTATTCCAATTTGGTTAGCTTCATTTTTAGTTTTCAAATTAGGCTTAATTGGTGGGGAATATATCACATCAAGCCACGGTATTTCTGTGAAAAATGCGACTAAAGATTTGAACTGTCAAGGTGGTCAATATTTGCCAGAAGAATCAATGGAATTCGTAAATAAAATTAGGGAAATTTTTGAAATAGCAGAAAAAGAAGGTTTCTACGAAATCAAGTTTGCTGCAGAAAATGATGCGTTGATAAATCAAGAAGAAATGAAAAAACTTGAAAACGGTATAAATTTATATATTGAATACTTAAAATCAGGTGTTGCAAGAGATATCAATTTAGATTTAGTAAAAAATTTCAATGGCAAAATCGTTATTGAAAATGTTGGCGGAAGTGCTTATAAAACATTGAGTAAAATCTTAGAAAAACTTGGTATAAGTACAAAATTCGATTGGTTAGATACAAATGAAGATCCATTCTTTAATTCAATCGGTAAATACGATAAAGACCCAAAAGGTAATAGTTGTTTTTATGATTATTCAGTAGATGCAACAGTTATTGCTAAAAAGCCTAACGGAGAAAAATTCTTCCCTGTTATTAATTCAATGAATTATGCAGAAAGATTGAAAAAGTATGAAATTGGTACTGTTGTGTTGATTACTGACCCTGATCATGACAGACTTACAGTTGCACAAATTGAAAACGCTTCAAATATTCAAAAACTTGATGCTTCAGGTATTGATTATGTAAAACTTTCAGAAGATAGAGTTTTATCTGTATTTACTGCAAACCAAGCATTTTTAATGTTGATGGATTTCAGAGCAAATCAGTTGAAAAAACTTGGTGCTTGGAATGATTTTCCAATGTTTATGATAAAAACAACAGCATCATCGCTTGCTTGGGATGAATGGGCTGAGTCTATGGGTGTAAAAGTTGTGAATGTCCCTGTTGGCTTTAAAGAAATTGCCAATATAATGAAAAAGGTTGAAGCTCATATCAAAAAAGCACCTGATAAAGAAGTTGTTATTACAGATGTTATGGGTAATAAAATTAATTTGGGTGTAAATCCAAGATTGTTGTTCGCAGGTGAAGAATCAGGCGGAATGATTATGGGACCTCCAGTTTTGATTAAATCATCTTCTGCAAATGAAGCGGTTGCAATGAGAGAAAAAAGTGCAACTGAAGCAATTGTTGTTGCATCTTCTTTGACTGCAAAATTAAGTGAAGAAAAACAATTGTTATCTGAATATTTTGTTCAAGTTTTAGAAAAAAACAAAATTAACGGAAAATTTGATACTCGTGCTGATATTTCTTATTACAACGAATCAGAACCAGATATTCAAAAGTTAAATGCTGAAAAGAAAGCAGGAGAAGCAAAAAGAACAGAAAACGATTTGTTCTATCTTTCAATGGCAATGGGTGTTTCTGAAGGTTCTTTAAAGTTAGAAAATGTTATTGAAATTTTAAATGATACTTTCAAAGATTTATCATTCTCAAATCTTAAAGCAATAACTTTTGTAGGCGATGGTACTTATTTAAGATTTGATGACAAATTCATTGAAATAAGACCTTCAGGTACAGATGCAAAAACAAAAGCTTATGCAGCAGGTCTTGATAAGAAAGAACTTGAAAAATATACTACTTTAATGGGTAATTATTCAGGTGCAAGAACAGAAACTTATAATAAGTACATATCTGATGAACTTTATAATTCTGCAAAAGATAAAGCTATGAAATCTTATTTAGAATTTGTAAATAAAGATTTGGTATAATTTTCTTTGAAGGAATTATTGTAAGTGAAAATAAGACGTGTAAATTATTTTGATAAATTCAAACTTAAAAAATGTATTTCTTTTTTAAGTCCAATTGTTGTGGCTCATTACACAAAAGTTTTTAGGAATTATCCTTTTTTACATTTTCATAAGTTTTTGCCGTTAGGTATGAAATTCTTACCAGAATCTTACATAATGGAAGAGGATAATTCTAAAAATATTTTAGGTATGATTACAGCTATTCCAACAAGTGGTAATCAAAATAAAGTTGCTATCAGTCGTTTATTTTTGGAAATGAATTACTATGAAGTTGGAAAGCAACTAATAGATTTTGTCATTGCAAAATATGGCGCTATCGGAGCTACAAGTTTTCTTTCAATTATTGATGAAAGAAATGATGAACTTTTGCAATTGTTTTCTGAAGGTTGTGGTTTTAGACAATTTGCATCTGAACAATTGTGGCAAGTTGAAAATATTAAAGAAACTGATGCGTCAGAATTTGTAAGACCTTTTAAAAATTCCGATGCAAAAGATGTTGCAGAATTGTTTAATGATAGTTTAATAACTCACTACAAACCATCTTTACTAAGAAAAAAAGAAGAATATACAGAAAACATATTCAAAGGATTAGCAGACAGACGAATTTTCAGATATGTCGTTGCAAGTTCGTTTAACAAAAATAAAATGAAAGCATATTTTGCAATTTCAACAACTGATGGTGTTAATTTTGTTGTTGTTATAACTCTTTCTGCTTGGGAAGAAACTTCGATTGAAACAATATTGAAATTCGCAAAACGTGAAATTAGCAAAGTAAGTAAAAACTTTGTGATGTATATAAAAATAAGAAAATATACAACAAGTGCAGAAACTATTGAACAAGCCTTGTTAAACAATGGCGGAAGCTGTACCCAAACACAAATTGTATTAGTAAAAGATTTTTATAAACCTGTTAAAGATTTTGAAACAGAGCGTTCTATAATTCTTTTTAATGATTTTAAAGAAAGGTCTGTGTATAAAAGTTGATTTCTTCAAACAAAAAATATGAAAAATATATGAGAATGTGTTTAAAATTAGCTAAAAAAGCAGATGGAAAAACTTCTCCAAATCCACTTGTCGGATGTGTTGTTTTAGATAAAACAGGAAAAATTATTGCAAAAGGCTATCATAAAAAATGTGGTGAAAACCATGCAGAAAGAAATGCTCTTTTAAGTATTGATAAGAAAAAAGCCGAAGGCGGAACTTTGATTGTAAATTTAGAACCTTGTTCGCATTATGGAAAAACTCCACCATGCGCAGATTTGATTGTCGAATACAAATTGGCACAAGTTGTTTATGGATTAAAAGATCCTAATCCGCAAGTCGCAGGTAAAGGTTTAAAAATATTGAAAGATGCAGGAATAGAAGTCGTTGGCCCAATTTTAGAAGATGAATGTAAAAGTTTAAACGAAGTTTTTTTGAAAAATATTGAACAAGATAAATGTTTTGTAGCAATAAAATCAGCAACAACTTTAGATGGAAAAATTGCGACTGAAACGGGTGATTCTAAATGGATAACATCAGATGCCGCAAGAGAAGAAGTGCAAAAAATAAGAAATCGATATGATGCGATTTTGACAAGTAGTTCAACTGTTATAAAAGATAACCCGTCTATGACATGTCGAATGAAAAACGGTAAAAATCCTATTCGTGTCGTTGTAGATACAAATTTTAAAACTGGTATAAAATCCAAAATATATGCAAAAGACGGCACAAAAATATATTTGGCAGTTTCTGAAAAAGTCAAAGATAGCGATTTAAAGGCAATTCCATCCCATATAGAGATTATAAAGTGTCCAATCTACAATAATTCTGGAATAGATTTAGAATATTTGCTAAAAGCATTATATAAAAAAGGTGTAAAAAGCGTATTAATAGAGGCTGGCGGCAAGTTAAACGGAAGTTTTTTAAAACTGGGATTGATTGATAAAATATACCAATTTATAGCTCCAAAAATTTTGGGAGATAAAACAGGAATAAATGTATTTGAGGGTTTAAGTGTAAAAAAAATCAACAATTCCGAAAACTTTAAATTTACTGAAATTGTTGATTATAGTCCTGATATTTTAGTTGTTTATAAATATAATTAGTATCTGTATAGGGTATCATAATAACTAACATCTGGTTGGAATTTGTCCGGATTTACCGGTGGGGTAAACATATTTTTTAGTGTTTTTGTTAGTTTGTTTTCTTTCTTTTCTGTCTTTGAAAAACTTACTGTATCTCCTTCAAAAGAGTATCCAGTTTTTGGGGTAGGGTAATAATTGTTCAATGTATTATTTAATGTATTATTTTTATTTGCGATTTCAAATACTGAATATGCATCTACGGGGTTAATTCTCATATTAAAATTCTCCTTTTGTTATAAAGTGTTTTACATACACTTCATTTAACAATTTTATTATGCATCATAATGATTTTTTTGTCAACCCCTTTTGTGTAATTTTGTTAAGTTGGTTAAAACCCAATAAATACAGCACAAAATGATTAAGTGCTTAAAATACACTTTATCAAATCAAAACAAAGATTTTTGAATTTCAAGATAATACTTTAGAACTAATCTGTTGTCTAAAAAATAAAAAAATAAATATAGACAGGTGATTAATTGTAAAACTTACATTTATTCTGTTAAATATAATTAAATCTTTTTCATACTTCCAGCTATTCTTAATTCCAATGGGGGCATTTGCCCCCTTTTCTTTTTGGGGTAAAGATAGCGAATAGCGTTTATTTATGATAAAATTCCAATAATTATTGGTGATTTGAAATTTTAGATTATTTAAATAAAAATGGAGTTAGTATGAAAATAGAAGAATTGGCAAATATTTTAAAAAATAATTATAATAATGCAGAACATGGGCAACAGGTTGCTTCTATTCATGCTTTTGGGATGAAGTATTCAAATGAAATAACAAAAAATAATTATTCTATAGATAAAATTATTAAATTGTCTGGCTTGAATGATTCTTATAAAACTGAAATTTCAAAAGGTATAAAATTAAGCAATTATGTTTTAAAAGAAAAAATAAAAGATTACATAGAAAAATATAAGCTTGTATTTAACGTAAGATTAAAAGATGAAATTTATAAATGGGAAGCTATAAAACATTTTCAAGATAATTGGGATGAAAATGCAAATGATTTTTTACAAATGTTGGGAAAATCATTTGCAAAAACAAATAATTTATTAAGTTCAAATCAATACTTTCCATTGAAAATGATATTAAGCTATGCTAGTAACGACCCTACTACAGTAAGAAATATGTTTAAAGTTTTATATGATGAAACAAAGGATATTTATGAAAGAATAAATTATTTTAAAGAACAATCTCAAAAACTAGCGGATGAATATTCAAATGGTTATCAACATTATCAAAAAGAAAATGCAATTACGACTTATTTGTGGTTAAAATATCCAGACAAATATTATATTTTTAAGTTTGAAGAAA
>JAZLGV010000006.1:0-2125 GCA_045616505.1 Candidatus Gastranaerophilaceae bacterium
GAAGACATTACATATTTATCAGAAGAATATATCCAGTCAAAGTTTAATGAACTGAATCTCCGTCCGCGTAAATGTTTGAATTACAGGACCCCGTTTGAGGTTTATTATTCTAAGGTGTTGCACTTGTTTTGACAATTCCCATTTTTTGAGTTTTATTATATTCTGCAATAGCATCTCCAAAACATTTTTGATAAGCATCCTCTAATTTTTCGTGCTTAACTTCTACATTATCTTTTGTCTTTTCTTTATCAACATTTTTGGCAATAAATTCCCTATTATTATGATTTAAATTTCCTTTGCCTTTTACAAATGAAATTGTTTTAAATTGCTGTATATTTTGATGTGAATTTCCGCCTAAATTTACATCAAAATTTGGCACATAAGAATTAATCCCTTTTTTTAAATCATTTACAATATTACTATCATGCACTTGTGAAACCAAATGCCCTTTAGAATTGTTTTTTATTTCGTCTAATTCGCTTTGCATATTTTCTCCTTTCTTGTAGTTTTTGTTCTTCTGCGGAAGGACAAAAACTTTAATCTTGATGCGTCAAGATTAACCCTTTTGCATAGTTGACATTACTGTCAACTATGCTCGGGCTTCTCGTACCGAGAAGGGGGCTTTTTGTGAAATATATATACTTGACATATATACTTGGCAAAATACACACTAATTTCAAATAATTTTCATCTTAAAAATTTGTTTAAAATCTAAATTTTTTACATCAAAAACTATGCTTTTTGCAACACAAAAAGGTAAGAAAAAATCTTGCTTTTTTTGCCGTGAAAAAAACGTTTTTATTCCACGATAAAAAGCACTTTTAATTACCTGTAAAATGCTTTGCTTAATTTCTTGATTTATCATGTGTTTTGTTACCTTTTAAATTCATTTTTTCAATGATAATATCTCCATCTTTACCAAAAAGAGAAACCCTTATTATGGAATTTTTATCTGTTGCAAAATAGCTAAATTCTTTTGTATTGCAACTGCAATCACCTTTAAATATTTTTTTGTCATTTTCTTTAAAAATTATCTTCATTTCTTCTCTCCTTTTCTTTTAGTCTTTCCAAAACTTCTTGCAACTCTTTATTTAATTTTGCTTGTTCTTCAAGCAAAATTTTTTTCTCGTCCAAATACATTTTGTTTCTTTGTTTTTCTAATTCTGCAAGTTGTTTTTTGCAAAATACATTAAACTTTTTTTGCCTTATTATTTTCGGCTAATTTCCTTTCGCAATATTTGATTTTGCCTTTTAAAATTTTCAGGTACAGTTTATTTACATCCCTCATTTGTTTTTTCCTTTCTCCCAAACTTTTTAAAATATTTCTCATACTTATAAACCACTTTTATTCTTCCGTCCAAACACTCATTTGAACATTGAATAACATACCTGCCATCATTTATTTTTTCTTCAAAATTTTCTTTTGCTTTCCATGACGGGAAAAGCAATGTCAATATTTTTGTCATAATTATTGTCCGATAAAATAATGACAAACAACAGCAATAACCAAAGCAAAAATAGCTATTATTCTAACAATATTTTGTGACATATTCGCCAACACACCCGTTTTGACATCCGGATATTTCTTTTTAAGAAAAATTATAATTTCATCTTCAAAAGTAAAATTTGAAGTTTCTATCATCCCTTTTACAAAATTATTAATTTTTGCATTCATTTCCCTTTCTCCTTTCGTTTTAAAACGATTTTAATTGCTTGGATAATGATTTATACCCCTATAAACACAATTTTCGTCCCACGGGCGTTTTACGTGCTAAATTTGGCTTTCAATAACCTTTACCGCCAATTCCTGAACTCGCGGAATATTAAACGCATAAGTAGACAATAATATATTTGGAGTGCTCCAACCGCCTCTTTCCTGCACACAAGACACCGGAACACCTGATGCCAACAATAGACTTGCGCCATAATGACGCAGATCATGAAAACGAGTACCTTGTATTCTTGCCCTTATACAGAGTTTTTGGGTTCTGTCAAGAATTATGTGTAAACGTTTTCTTCAAGCTTTGGCTCACCACCATATATTTCATCAAAAATCTGATTAATTTCTATACTCGTTTCTTCAAACGGAACGGCGGACTTAAAATATTGTTCTTCATTGTAATTT
>JAZLGV010000007.1:0-21343 GCA_045616505.1 Candidatus Gastranaerophilaceae bacterium
TTTAAATAAATTTGTAAAATATCATCTTCTTTGAATATAGAATTAAAAGTTTTAATATCGTTTTTATCTTCAAAGAACGATGAATCATCTGCAAAATTAAATTTTCGTATAAATTTTTTATTTTTACTCAACACAACAAATCCTCCAATACTCCCAACAAATTTTTAGACGGAAGTTTTGAAAAAAAGTTGCAAAAAGAAAGACATAAATTTTATGTCTTTTGTTGTTTTTAATTTTTATTTTCTTATTTTCCGGAAACAATAACTACGAAATCACTATTTGAACAGTAGAAATTATTTGGGTCATAAACAAATTGATTGTTTTGTATTTGAGGAACTTTTTTCTTTAACCAGTTAAAGAAATTATTTGAAACAGAACTAGAGTTTGCTACAAATTGAGAATGTGGAAGATGGTTTTTACCAAAGCAATTAACTTCAAAACCAAGATTTTCAAATTGAGCTTTTAGTTTCATAGCTTCTTGTTCTTTTTCTGGAGAATACATAATTCCTGCTACATATTTTTTATCTTCATCAGTAATTGGTGTATCTCTATAAATAAGTCTGTTTACAACTTCTTGAGTTTTTTCAGGGTCTAAAATCCAATAACTAATAGAACCTTTTTTATTAGGTCTTCCTGGAAGTGTTGCTACTTCAATTTTATTCATATTGAAACTTTTAGCAAGTGCTGCGTATTGAGATAATTCATATAATGATAAATCTGTTTTAATGTAAGTATTTGCAACACTTAAAATTTCAGGAATTTTAGCAATAGTTTGTGGTGTTTGAATTTTTTCTAATAAACTTCTTAAAAACCATTGTTGTCTTTGAGTTCTACCAATATCACCCAAACCATCATGTCTAAATCTTAAATACCCAACGGCATCTTTACCGTTTAATACATTTATACCTTTATTTAAGTGAATATGAAGTTTTCCTGAAAAATCATCATAATTCATTTTCTTTTCAACATAAACAGGTACTCCGTCTAAAGCATCAACAATGTGTTCAACTGCATCGTTAGAAACAACAATATACTTATCAACTTTTACACCTAAAACTTCTTCAACAGTTTGTTTTGTAAGTTCTATTCCGCCAAAAGCGTGAGCTGCATTGATTTTTTGAATACCGTAATCAGCAGGCAAATAAACTTTACTATCCCTAGGAATAGAAATAGCATTAACTGAATGAGTTTTTGAATCAATATTCATCAAGATAATTGTGTCAGAGCGAGTTCCTTTCCAAGGATCTGTTTTTGAACCGTTTGAATCAACTCCGACAAGTAAAATATTTTGTCTTCTTGAGAAAAATGGAATAGAAAAATCCATTTTTTTTCTGTTATTTTTAGCATTTACGATTGCAGTTAAAACATTTGAAACAAAATTATCTTTACCGAACATTTGTTCAACAGTTTCAATATTTTTTATTGAAGAAATAAAACCGACAAGCAATACAAGCAAAATCAATACTAATACAAGTAAGGTTTTTGTAAGACTTGAAGTTTCTTTCTTTTCCTCTTCTATTTGTTTAAGGAAAATGCTATAATCCTCTTCCCTTATTTTCTTTTTCATATTTTTATTACTATTTATTTTCTTATTGTAATTGTTATATTCTTTCATTTTTTAGTAAAAATTATAGTCTTTAAAAAAAAAAAGTAAATAAATTAATAAACAATGTAAAGAAAAAAGTAAATATAATAAAATCATCATTTTGGATTAGTGAATTATTTTTTAGTTTGTTTTATAGTATATACATACAAACAGTGTATAGGAGAAAACATGTCTAACGAAGATGTTTTGGTAATGATTTTAGCTGGTGGCGAAGGAAAAAGATTGTTTCCTTTAACAAAAGATAGAGCAAAACCAGCAGTTCCATTTGGTGGAAGATATAGAATTATTGATTTTGTATTGAATAATTTTATAAACTCAGGTTTTTATAAAATAAAAGTTTTAACTCAATATAAATCAGATTCTTTGAACAAACATATTACACGTGGTTGGTCTTTATCACCATTTTTGGATCAATATATTGATTTAGTTCCTGCTCAAATGAGAACAGGTAGTGATTGGTATATGGGAACAGCAGATGCTATTTTCCAAAACGTAAATCAAATTGAAGATATTAATCCAAAACATGTTTGTGTATTTGGTGGTGACCATATTTACAAAATGGATGTTTCACAAATGTTGAAATATCACAAAGAAAAAAATTCAGATTTAACAATTTCTGCAATTCCTGTTCCAAAAGAAGAAGCTTCTGAATTTGGTATTATGGAAATTAATGATAATTGGGAATTAGTTGGTTTTGAAGAAAAACCGAAAGAACCAAAAACAATCCCTGGTAATCCAGATATGTGCTTGGCTTCAATGGGAAATTACATTTTTGAAAAAAATATTTTGGTAGAATCTTTATACAAAGATGCAACAAAAGAAAATTCAAAACACGATTTTGGTAAAAACATTATCCCAACATTGTTAGCAGAAGGAAAAAGAATATTTATTTATAACTTCCATGACAATACTCACAAAGGTATGTCTGAAGCTGAACAAGGCTATTGGAGAGATGTAGGTAACATCGATGCATATTGGCAATCAAATATGGACTTGTTAGATTATTGTCCAGAATTAAACTTATATTCTCAAGATTGGCCATTGAGAACATTCAATTATAACTATCCGCCAGCTAAATTTATTTGGGAAGAAGGCGATAGAATTGGTATGGCAACAAATTCAATGGTATCTGAAGGATGTATTATTTCCGGTGGTAGTCTTTCAAGATGTATTCTTGCTCCAAAAGTTAGAATAAACAGTTATTCTCAAATAACAGAATCAATTTTGATGGAAAATGTTACAATTGGACGTCATGCAGAAATAAAACGTGCAATTATTGATAAAAATGTTGTAATCCCTGCTGAAATGAAAATTGGTTTTGATAGAGCTGAAGATGAACGTAGAGGTTTTTACGTTTCAAAAGGCGGAATAACAGTTGTTCCAAAAGGCGCTATAATATAATAAAAGAACAAAATAATGAAAAGAAATGTAATTATTAGTATAAGTGTTCTTGTTGTTGTTATTATAACATCTGCTGTTGTTTGGGCTTTTTCTCCTGTGAAAAATTTAAAACCATCAGATTATGATGATGGAATTACAATACAACAAGTAGAACAACAAGATAAACCTGTAATTTTATTATTTTATGCAGATTGGTGTACATATTGTTCAAAATTCATGCCAAAATATAAAGTTTTGAAAAATCTTTATAAAAATGATTTTAATTTTGTCATGTTAAATATAGATGTTTCAGAAAATAAAAAATTTATAGAAGATTTTTATATTTCTTTTTTCCCAACATTATGTATTTATGACCCAAAAATAGATAATAAAATATTTTTACCTAATGCAATTTATGGTGATATAAATTTGTTGAAAAAAGAAATTGAAAGATATTTAAGAATAAGAAAAATGATAAAGATAGAAAATTAATTATCATTTTGACTAAAAGCAAATATAATTGAAAAAATATCTTAAAGTGTTAAAATAAGTCTGTTATAAGAATTATTCAAAGGTTTATAAGAATGATAGAAATGAAAGTTATGGGAATTGCTCTTGATACAAGAACTGGTTCTCCAATTGTAGTTTTACATGATACAGAAAACAGAAAAGCTCTTCCTATTTGGATAGGTTCAGCTGAAGCAAGTGCAATTATTAGAAAAATAGAAAATCTTACAGTTTCTCGTCCAATGACACATGATTTAATAGTTCAAATTATTGAAAAAATGGATTGTACATTAGACAGAATAGAAATAGTTGATGTTGAAGATGAAACATATTATGCAAACATAATTATCATTGATAAAGAAGGAAAAGAAAAAGAAATTGATGCTCGACCTTCAGATGCTATTGCTGTTGCTATAAGAGTTGATGTTCCTATTTTTGTTTCTCCAAAAGTTCTTTCAACAGGTTCAGTTTCAACAGATTCAGCAAAAGACGAACAAGAATCAGCAGAATTTAAAGAGTTTATTCAAAATGTAAATCCATCAGATTTTGCAAAAATGTTAAAAGATTTTCCTCAATCTGATCAATAAAAATTTTGATAAAAAAGAAAGACGAAGTTTTTATTTAAAAGCTTCGTCTTTTTATTATTTATACAATTTGATTTTATTTTGTAGCAAAAAGATGTTCCATTGCTGCTTTTACACCAGCACCTGTTTCAAAATTATAATTTAATTTTTTCAAAACAGCTTCTAAAGAGGCAACAGCAGTTAACAAATCTCTATCAGAAACATAACCAAGAGTTCCCATTCTAAAGATTTTATCTTTTAAGCTTTTTTGTCCGTTTGCAACAACAATGTCAAAATCTTTTTTGAATGTGCTTCTTATGTCAGGTACAGAAATACCTTCTGGAGGAAGAATTGAAGTGATAGAGAAACTAGCATTTTCGTCTTTTTCAACAAAAAGTTTTAGACCTAATGCTCTAACAGCTTTTCTTAAACCGATAGCAAGTCTTTCATGTCTTGCGTAAATGTTTTCTAATCCTTCTTTTTTCATCATATTTAATGCGGTTTGAAGTGCAACAATAAGGTTTACAGGAGGAGTCCATGGAGTTGTATCGCCTTCAACGGCTTTTTTGTGTGCTGCCCAATCGAAATAAAAACTTGGATATTTGCATTGTTCATATACTTTCCATGCTTTTTCGCTTGCAGCTAAGAAAGATAACCCTGGTGGAAGCATAAAGCCTTTTTGTGAACCAGAAACAAGAACATCAATTCCCCATTCATCCATTTTTACGTCCATTGCAGCAACAGATGTAACTCCATCAACAACAGAAATTGCACCATGTTCTTTAATTATTTGGCATAAAGTTTTAACATCATTTTTAGCACCTGTTGAAGTTTCAGAATGAGTTAAAGTAACTATTTTAATTTCATGATTTGTATCTTGAGCAAGTTTTGCTTTTAAGTCTTCAGGATTAATCACTTGTCCAAGTTCTACTTCTAATTTTTCAACAATAGCACCACGGCTTTGAGCAATATTTGCCCATCTAGCACCAAAATTACCAATAATACATGATAAAACTTTATCTCCTGCGTTTACCAAATTTGATAATGCACCTTCCATTGCACCTGTGCCACTTGCAGCATAAATAAATACGTGGTTTTTTGTTTGGAATAACCATTTTAAATCTGCATAAACCTCTTTTAAAATAGCAGAAAATTCTGTGCTTCTATGTCCTATTGGATGTTTTGCCATTGCTAAAAGCACACTTTCAGGTACTGGTGTTGGACCAGGAATCATTAAAAACGTTTTATCTTGCATTTTTTTCTCCCCATTTTTGTATTCTCTCTTTTTCATTCTCTCATATTTTTCAATTTTCCTCAAATATGTGAAAAAATTTAATGTTTGTACTAAAATCAAACTATGATTTATCAAATTTTTTCATTTATTTTTTCAATAGTATTAATTCCTATAATTTTTATTTTAGGTATGTTTTTGCCTAAATTAAAAGCAGGGTTTAGTGAAAAATGCGGCAATTATAAAAATCTTGAAAAAGATAAAAGAATTGTTTTTTATGGTATTTCTGTCGGAGAAATACAAGCTCTTGAAGGTTTAATTAAAAAGACAAAAGAAACTTTTCCAGATGTAAAAATCGTAATTATGACAGGCACTCCAACTGGTCAAGAAATTGCAAAAAAGAAATTTTTAGAAATAGCAGAATATATTACATATTTTCCTTTTGATTTTCCACAATGTGTAAATTCAATGATAAAGAAAATAAAACCATCTGCTTTTTTAGTAATGGAAACAGAGCTTTGGCCTAATTATACTTATGCTTTACATAAAAATAAAATACCTTTTTATGTAATAAACGCAAGAATTTCTGATAGAACATTTAATTCATATAAAAAATTAAAATTTATTTTTAAACCTATATTAGAGCGTTTTACAAATGTTTTTCCTCAAAGCCAACAAGATTATGACAAATTTATAGCTTTAGGTGCAAAAGAAAACACAACAAAAATCATGGGAAATTTAAAATTTGATATTAAAAAACCTGATGTTTCAAATTTGAATTTTGAACGAGGTGAAAATACAAAAATAATTTTGGCAGGAAGTACACATAGCGGCGAAGATGAAATTGTTTTAGAATCTTTTGTAAATTTGAAAAAAGAGTTTTCAAATACAAAATTAATGATAGCAAGCCGTCATCCTGAAAGAAATGAAAAAGTTTTTGAATTAATGCAAAAAACAGGTTTTGCTTGTGGAAAACGTTCAAACAATGATAATTTTAAAGAAAAAGATATAATTTTAATTGACACCATGGGAGAATTAGGTAAATTATATTCTGTGTGTGATATAGCTTTTTTGGGTGGAAGTTTTAACAAAACAGGCGGACATAATCCACTAGAAGCTACAATTTGGGAAAAACCTGTTGTTTCAGGTTCATGTATTCATAATTTTAAAGATATATACGCAATTTTGACAAATAATGGAGCTGCAAAAATTGTTAAAACACAACAAGAACTAGAATGTGCTTTAGCTTCTTTGTTGCAAGAGGATGCGCAATATGAAATAGCAAAAGAATCTTGTAAAAACGTTTTTGAAAAAAACTCTGGTGCAGTAAAATTTGTAATAGATGTTTTACAAAACATTGTTAAATAACCATGTTTTTGTAAAAATTATATTAATTGAAGTAGTATAAAGGAAAATGAAATGGCATTAACAGTATATTTAGGTATAGACGTAGGTTCAGTAACAACAAAAGTTGCATTAGTAGATGAAAACGGCAAATATGTAGATAGCTATATGTTAAAAACTGCTGGAAAACCAACTGAAGCAGTTCAAAAGGGCTTATGTCAATTACAAAAACAAGCATTAACAGAATATAATATTCAAGGTGTTGGAACAACTGGTAGTGGTAGAAATTTGGCTGGTGCTTTAGTTGGTGCAGATATTATAAAAAACGAAATTACTGCTCATGCGGTTGCTGCAAGTACATATATTCCAAATGTTCAAACAATTTTAGAAATCGGTGGACAAGATAGTAAAATTATTATTTTGCGTGACGGTATTGTTACTGATTTTGCTATGAATACAGTATGTGCGGCAGGTACAGGAAGTTTCTTAGACCACCAAGCAGCACGTTTGAATGTTCCGATAGAAGAATTTGGTGAAACAGCATTGAAATCACAAAATCCAGCAAGAATTGCAGGAAGATGTGGTGTTTTTGCAGAAAGTGATTTAATTCACAAACAACAACTAGGTTATCCTGTAGAAGATTTATTATATGGTCTTTGCCAAGCATTAGTTAGAAATTATTTGAGTAATTTAGCTTTAGGAAAAGAATTGTTGCCAACAATTTCTTTCCAAGGTGGTGTTGCTTCAAACGCAGGTATGGTTAAAGCTTTTGAAGAAGAGTTAGGAACAAAAATTGTAGTTCCTGAAAATCATCAAACAATGGGTGCTATTGGTGCTGCTCTTCTTGCTATGGAAAATTATCAATATAACCAAAAACCAACAACATTCAGAGGTTGGGAAGTTGGTAATATGCACTTTAATTCAATCACTTGTGATTGTCATGATTGCGCAAATAATTGTGAAATTATTACTATTGTTGAAAGTGATGAAGTTCAACATGTTGAAAATATTAAAGATATTAAAGGAAATATTATCGCAAGATGGGGTTCTACTTGTGGTAAATATTCAATGAACTAGGTTTCACAAAAAAGGAGTGTAATTATGAAAATAACAACAGTTTTTGAACATAATGGACAAATTCCTTCTAAATACACATGTGATGGTGAAGATGTTGCTCCAATTTTAAATATTTCAGATGTTCCATCAACTGCAAAAGAACTTGTTTTAATAGTTGATGACCCAGATTGTCCAATAGGAACTTGGGTTCATTGGGTTTTATATAACATTCCAACAGATACAAAAGTAATTGATAATGATAATTTGCCAAGCGAAATAAAAGAAGGAATGACTGATTTTAAACGTTTAGGCTGGGGTGGACCTTGTCCTCCAAATGGCGTTCATAGATATTATTTTAAGTTGTATGCGATAAATAAAAATCTTTCTTTGAAAGAAGGAGCTACAAAAAAACAAGTTATGGACGAAATTAAAGATAATATTATCGAACAAACAGAATTAATAGGACTTTATAAAAGAGTTTAGAAAAAATAAAAATTTGAAGATAATAAAAAAACGGATAAATATATTATCCGTTTTTTATTTTTTAAAACTATCAAAAATTATTCATCTTCAAGAGTTGGTCTTAATAGAATAATAGAATTCAAGTTAAGTTGCAAAAAGCTGTGATATTCGGTTCTTCTGTTTGGATTAAGTCTGTGTGTAATTTCACAATCTTTAATTGCTACAAATCTTTTTAAGCCATTTAAAATATCTGAAAGAACTCTATTTTTTTTGCCTGTTTTTGGCATGAAAACATAGCCCTTGATTTCATAATCTTGTGTTACGACAAGAACTCTTTCTGACCATACTCCAGATATAAAATTTTCTGTTTTTTCTTCGTTTTCAATCTCTTTATTCATTTGTTTTTCCTTTACTTGTGTCTAAAATCTTTGATATTTTTTATGTTGGAGCGTAAGATTGGAATAGTGGTAAGTACAATGCAAGAGCAAGTACAAGTACAATACTACCAATAACCAATAACATTATAGGTTCTACCATTTTTGACATAGTATCAATAATATCATCAAGTTTTTTGTCAATGAAAATGGTAGCTTGTTGCAACATATCTCCCAAACGACCTGATTGTTCACCAGTAGAAATCATAAATAAAATCATTTTAGGCATTGCCCCTGTTCCTTTTAATGCTACAGAAAGGTGTTGCCCTTGTTGAACTGCGGCAGTAGCCTGAGAAATTTTATGTTGCAAAGTGTAATTTGTTAATGTTAAATCTGAAAGATACAAACAATCGACAATAGGAACACCAGCATCATAAGCAACTTGCATTACGGCAATAAAGTTTGAAAAGTTTGAAAAACTCATCATTTCACCGATAATAGGAACATTAAGAACATGTTCATCAATAAATCTTTTACTTGTTTCCCATTGAAGTAAAAATTTTGTACCAAAAATCATAGTTGCGAAAATCATTGGAATAAGAATCCAATATTTTTTCAAAAATTCACCTAAACTCATAAGAGTTGCAGTAATCCAAGGAAGTTCTTTTCCTTGATTTGCAAACATATCTTTGAAAGCAGGGAATACAAATACCAACATGACTATGACGATAAATACTGCTAATATAATAACGAAAGCAGGATACATTAATGTACCAGTTACTTTTGAACGAATATTTTGTTCTTTTTTCAAAAGTTCAAGCAGACGTTCCATTGTTTTATCAAGTTCACCGGAATCTTCACCAGCTTTTGCAAGACCAATATATATTTGACCAAAAACTTGTGGGTATTTAGCAATTGTATCTGCAAAAGTAGAGCCTGCCATAATTTGTAGTCTTAACTCTTTCGCAATTTGTCTTAATTTTGGTCTTGTAGCATCATTTTCAATAAATACTAATGATTCAATAACGGGAATACCTGATGAAGCCAAAATTTGAAAAGTTGAAGTAAATTCAATCTTTTCTTGCAGAGTCATATTTTGAATTTTAACATTTTTCTCTTTTTGGTTGTTAGATTCAGCACCACGGTTGTCTTCATACAATTTTGTAGGAATAAAACCAAGCTTTCTTATCCCTTCTCTAGCTTGTCTTGGGGATTCTGCTTCAATTTTTCCTTTTACAATTTCTTTATGATTTTTTAGTGCAAGATATTTATAAACTGTCATTTAAAAACCTATTCGTTAGCAATACCAAGAACTCTGACAAATTCTTCAATACAAGTATTTCCTTTTAAAATATGTTCTAAACAAGATTGATTAAGTGTTTTCATACCGCAAGCAATTGCAGATTCTTCAATTTCAATATCGTAAGAACCTTCTGCAATTAATTTTTTAATTTCTTTATTTACAGGCATGATTTCGTAAAGACCAAGTCGACCATCAAAACCAGTGAAATCACAATGTTTGCAACCTTTTGGTTTGTATATCTTAGTCTTTGTAAATTTTTCAATTTCTTTTTCGTCAGTAAGAACTAATCTTGCTTCTTCTTCTGTTGGAGAATATTCTTCTTTGCAATGATTGCAAAGTCTTCTAACAAGTCTTTGAGCAATAACACCAGAAATAGTAGAAGATACAAGATAATCTTTTGCACCCATTTCAATAAGTCTTGTAATAGTTGCAGCAGCAGAGTTTGTGTGAACTGTGCTTAATACTAAGTGACCTGTAAGAGCTGCTGAAATAGCAACTTCTAATGTTTCATAGTCACGAATTTCACCGATAAGAATGATATCAGGGTCTTGTCTTAATATTGCTCTCATACAAGTGGCAAATGTTATACCAGCTTTGTTGTTTACTTGAGATTGGTTAATCCCTTCAAGTTTAATTTCTATCGGATCTTCAATTGTTGTAATATTAACTTTTTCTGAATTTAAGTGTTTTAAAATAGAATACAAAGTTGTTGTTTTACCTGAACCAGTAGGACCAGATGTTAAAATGATACCGTTTGGACAAGAAATCATTTTTTTAACTTTTGCTAAATCAGAATCAGTAGCTCCGACAAGTTTGATGTCTTTGTCTGCTGAATCTAAACTTACAGCAGGGGCAAGGATTCTGATTACAACCTTTTCTTTTCCTGATACAGGCAAGGTGTTAATACGGAAGTCGTATGAATTGTTTTTGTATTTTATTGAAAAAGTACCGTCTTGAGCTCTTCTGTGTTCTGCAATATCCATTCTCGCCAAAACTTTGAAACGAGTAAGAACGGCTTGTTCAACTTTACTTGGTAAATCTAAAACTTTTCTTAAGATACCGTCAATACGATATCTAACAACGTAATTGTTTAATCTTGGTTCAAGGTGAATATCTGATACTTTTGTATCAATCGCATCGGTGATAATTTTATTTACGAATTTTGCAACTGTACCAGAGTTATCTTGAAGGTCTTTTTCTACTTGTTCCCAAAGAGTTTCTTCTATTTCTACGTTCATAGACTCTTCGATTTTTTGCATGATTTCTCTGGTTTCTTTTTTAGAAGAGTTATAAACATTATCTATCAAATTTTGAAATTCAATGTGCGTAATAATCATCGCACGAGGTTGTTGACCTGTTAGATAAACAATATCTTTTAAAACTTTTTTATCGTTAGGGTTTACCATCCCAACAACTAATGAACCGTTGCTTGAAGAAATAGGAATAACTTTGTTTGTTTTAACAAAGTCTTCAGGTAAAATATTTATTAATTTTTCATCGATTTGTATTTGTTCTGTGTTAACAATATCAAAATCTTGTTGTTCGTGTAATGCTTCTTTTAATTGATCAAGAGTAATGAAATTTAATTGGCAAAGCATTGAGCCAAGTGGAACTCCATTCTTTTTACTTTCTGATAATGCTTCAATAAGTTGTGTTTCAGAAATATAATTTTTTTCAATTAAAATTTCACCAAGTCTTTTTTTAGGGGCAGGTTGTCCACTATTATTCTGTTCATTATTATTTGAATTGGTCGGTTCTGATTTTATTTCTACATATAAGTAATCAATAAGATTTTTTGTATCATCTTCTGATATTTGCATATATTTAGGAACAAGTTTTTTTTCTTTTAAAAAGTTAGAAATATCATCTTTATTAGTATGTGGATTAACAGCAACGAAAGCAATATTTTCTTTTGTCATAATCGGCACAAAAGACATTTGCTCTAAAGTTTCTTTTTCAAAACTTTGAGCAAATGTTTTGTCTATTTTATTTTTTACTTTATCTAAAATACTTTCCATTTTATAGAGTTTCGTCGCTTCTTTTTGCCATAGAATTATCTTCTTTGATAATTCTTGGTGTTAACATTATAACAAGTTCATTCTTTTGTTTTGTATTTGTTGTACTTCTAAAGAATGTTCCTATTCCAGGTATATCTCCAAGAAATGGAACTTTTGTTATATCTTTGATTTCTTCTTCTCTAATCATACCACCAATAACTAGAGTTTCACCATCTTTTATTCTTATGTTTTTAAGATTTAAGTTTCTTCTTTGTAGAAGTGTACCTAATTTAAGGTCTGTGTTAGTTGGGTGGTCTGGATCAGGTATGTTTCCGTAAGCAGTTGCATATTTTGGTGCAATGTTCATTGTTACATAACCTTCAGAGCTAATGAATGGGTGTATTACAACAGAAATACCTTGATCATGTCCGATGATAGGTTTTCTTGAAATAGTAGTTTGAGAAAGTTCTTGACCTTCACCACCACCTTGTACTGGTTTTGACTCACTTTCCATTTTTTGTAAATAGTCACTAGTTAAGTCAATCGCAGCCTTTTCTCCGTTTGTTATAACAATTCTTGGATTAGCTAGAACTCGACCTTTGTTGTTGTTTATTAAATAGTTCATTGCATAATAAACTGTAGGTATTCCGCTAAATCTTTGTCCAACACCAATACCGCTTTGAGAAACAGGTCCGTTGTTTTTTAAGTACATAGGGTATTCTGTACCATTTACACCATCTTTACTGAATGATGCTGAGAAAAAGTTTGAATAAATACCCCAGAAGTTATCAAATTCTTTTTTACCGTTATCACTTAATTCGATGATTGATACTTCAAGATATGCTTGAAGTTGTTTTTTATCATTTTTTATAATGAAATCACGAACTTCTTCCATTTGTTGTACAGAACCACCGTGAACACTGATAGTTCCTCTTTGAGGGAAGAAAGAAACTGTAATACCACCATTTGTTAAAGAAACAAGTTTTTTATTGTCAGAATTATCTGAATTGTTGTTTCCTGCGTTGTTTCCTGCGTTGTTTCCATCTTGAGAGTCTTGTTGAATAAAATTCTTATAGTGGCATGCAGTAAATGCTTTACCAAGTTTTACTTTTTTGATTTTTGAATCAGCAAGACCTTTATAAGAAGATTCATCGCTACCGCTTTCTTCAGAAGAGCTTTCTTCTTCTTCATCGTCATCTGCTTCTTCGTCTTCCCATTTTATATCAATATTGTTTTCATCTTCTTCTTCTTTTTCGGAGTTACTATAAAGCTCTTGAGCATCTTTTAAGTTTTTGAATAAAACATTACAAACAAGATAAGCCATTTCCCTTGGAGTTGTATGGTTTACGATGAATGTTTCTTCAAGTGGTTTTTTGTCAAATTGTTCAATAATTTTTTTTGCCATTACGTAGTCGTTATGTGTTCCGAATATTAAAATTTCGTTGTTTGCAGTATTTACAACAGCGATTTCTCCATTAGATAAACCTGGTTTACCAATTGAGAAAATGTTTTTGTTTAAAAAGAATGCCATTGATGCTGCATCAGCATATTTTACAGGAATTGATGAAATTTCTTGTTTTGATAAATTAAGTTGAGGAGCAGCACTTGCAGAAGAAATAATAAGAGTATTTCCATCTTTGTAATAAGAAAGGCCGCTAACTTGAATAATCATTCTAAAAGCATCATTTAAAGGAACATTTACTAAATCTAAAGTAATTTTTCTTTTTGGTTGGTTTTCATCATCAGATGGTTGCTGTTGTTGTTGAGGGCCGTTTCCTCCCCAGCCCCATCGTTGTTGTTGTTGAGGTTGAGGTTGAGGGCCATTTCCTTGTTGATTATCACTTGAACTTTTGTCTTCTTCGTCAACTGAACTGTGGAATATTATGTTTAAACCAGCTTTGTCAGCTAATAATCTTAATACTTGTTTTACGTCAGAATCTCTCAAACTTAAAGAAATTTTTGGATTTTTCTTTGAAATAATATCTGTTTCAAGTTTTATTGTTTGAGGTTGAGCCGCTCTTAACTTAGAACTTGAATTTTGTACAACACAAAAACCCATTGGTAGGGTATGGTTTATTACAAACATTGCAAGTATTAAATTTGCTATTATCTTTTTCTTTCCTGCTTTAAACATTTATTGCTCCTAATTATTATTGTTTTTTTACTCTTATAGTAACATTGTTTCCACCGAATTTGTGATTCATATTAGATAAATTTTTTGATGAATCAAGTTCGGTTTTTTTCAAATATTCTCCAACTCCAGCAATATAAATATTATTGCCAAGTTTTACTGTAACTTTTGTTTTTGTAATGTTGAGAATTTTATATCCATTTAATGTGTCACCAACAGATACTAAATAATCTGAACCTTTTCCGCTTTCATTTTTTAAATTTAGTATTGCAGAAGGACTATATTGGTCATATAAAATCCCTGAAACAGAGGTTTTCATTACGGTTAGTGCTGTTTGGTCAATAGAAGTATCTATTCCAGCAGGAGGATCCATTAATGGAAGTGGTAATTTTTCAATTGCTTGTACATTTTGGTTAAATATAGCAGAAGGTTTGAAAGGATTATCTCTTCCACTTTCTTGAATTGAAATTAAAACTCTTTTACCTTTTCCTGCGCCTGTTGTTTTCTTTGCCATTATGTCTATGTCATTTGCTTGTTGCGAATTTGTTGCTTGATTATAAATATTTTGAGCATCTTGAGCCATCATGTTAGCATCTGGCTCTTGAAAATCTTGATTTGCTTGCATATCGGCATTTTGTTCTTGTAAGCTTGGATCTATTTCTGGGTTGTTGTTTTCTGCGTTGTAGTTTTCTGTAAATTGAGAGTCAGCATTTTCTTGGCTGTTATTGTCGTTTTGGTGCATTTTTGAAAACATGTTTATTAAAGAAAAACCAAAAAGTAACAATACTAAAATGGCTAATATTGCTTGTTTTTTGTTTTTAAATAATTCAAATTTGCTTGTTTCTTTTTTAAATTCGTTTCCCATTCTTAATACACACCACGTATTTGTTTATAGTATTTTAACCCATAATAGTTTCTTGATTATCGTACAAATATATTATTTGTTCAACAATAAGATTATTATTTCCCAACTACATTTTAGCAATATCTTTTTTTTATGGCAAAACTATTACTTTTATTTACAAATAGTTTTATTTAAAATTTTTTATAGATACAATATTTCTTATGAAAGATATTTATTTGTTTTCTCCTGTAAAAGTTCCTGAGGATATAGAAATTATTGCGAAAGCTACAAAATGTCGTGATTTCTACGTCTATTATCATAAATTTTTGAATGATAATTTTGAATATATAAATGAATTTATTGATGTAGCGAAAAAAAATGATTGCAGAATTTTTGTAAATTTTAAGCATGATATTTTAGAAGAAGATTTAGTTCAAATAAAAAAAATGATAAAATTCTTCAAGACAACAAAACTTGATGGAATTTTTGTTAATAATTATGGTGTTTTAGAAGCAATAAAAGTTTTTTCTTTGCCATTTAAAGTTTTTGCAGATTCATATTTTGATATTCATAATCTTTCTGGTATCGATTTTATTAATAGTTTTCACAAAATCGATGGTATTATCATTACCGAAGAAATTTATATGAAAAATATTGCAAAAATAAAAAAATATACAAAACTTTCGCTTGCAATTGATTCAGACAATTTGCCTTGGTGTATTGAAGATATAAAAAATTTAAATGCGATAGATTGTGTAGTAATTAAAGGAAAATTTAAAACTTCAGAAGAAATATTGGAAGGCGTTGAACTTGTTGAACATATTATTGACAAACCGAAATTGTTTAAAAATCAAAAACTTCCGTTTAAACATGTAAGAAAAAGTATTTATAAAACTAATCATTTTTCAGGCGATATGGTTTCTGCACAAGGCAGAGATTTTAAATTTAGCAGAAATATTGAAAAATTTGACTGGAATATAAAAAGAACATTTTTGAAAAAAGATATAAAATATTCAAAACCAGAAGGATTTAAAATAAATTTGCGTTTATCAAGTTTAGCGCAAGTAAAAAACTTGAAAAATTTTGAGCAAAAAATAGGGTTTAAATTAGTTGATAGTATTGAGTTTGGCGAAATTTTATCAACTGTCGATTTGGCTAAAAAAGATTTTTATTCTGTTATCTCTATAGTTCAAGATTTTTGTGAAAATAGAGGGGTTAAATTTCAACTTTCGACACCAAGAATTTTGATTGAAAGAGATTTTGACAGAGTTTATGAATATGAAAAAAACTTTTGTTTGCAAAAAGCACCAAATTCTTTGATTATTAATAATATTGGTTATTTTTGGAATGTTATAAATGATGATGAATTGAATAATATACCAATCGAAATTGGTCAAGGGATAAATTTGTTGAATAGTATGTCAATAAAATGTTTAAATGGTTTGCATAATATTGAAACAGTTGATTTTACGGAGTTTAAAAACGTAGAAGAAAGTTTGAAAAAAGTAAAAAATATTATAAAAAATAAAAAATATACAATCGCAGGAAATAAAAGAGTTCCTTCTTCTGGACTTTGTCCTTTGAATAGTGATTCTGCCGTAAGTTCTCGACTTTCTTGCAAAGCACCTTGTCATAAAGGACAATTTGCTTTGAAAGACCCTTCTTTGAAGAAAAATTTTCCATTTACAGTAGATGGTTTTTGCAGAATGCACATGTTTGAAGATTGTATATACGAAAATTATTCAGAAATTAAACATTTGAACGAATGTGGAATAAATGAATTTGTTTTTGATTTTTCATCTTTGAATGAAAAATTTGTTTCGATATTACTTACTAATTTTTTGAATTTTTATCAAAATGGTAAATAGGGTAATAAAAAATAGTTTTCTTGTGATATAATTCCTTATAAAAAGAGGTGTAAAATATGCAAAAAAAATTAAGAGTAATTTTATCAGTTTTTATTATAACTTTAGCTTTAAGTTTGGGTGTAAACATTCTTGTAAAAGCTCAACCTGAAAGTCTTATAAAACATTCAATACAACTTCCACAAGCACAAAAAACAGTTCAAGTTGCACAACCAAAAGTTCAAACACAAGTTGTTAAAGGTGTTGCATTACAAGCCGCAGCAGATACAAGAAGTTATGCGATAAAAGTTAATCCAATAGAAGTTGTTAATAACCCAAAAAAATATTTAAACAAAAAAGTTACTATTACAGCAAAATTTGATAAATTTTCTACTCTAGGTTTGGACTATAAACCAGCTTATAGAAATTCAGAAAAATATATTACATTTTTAATTCAAAGAAGTAGCGCAAACGGACATGTTGTACCTTTATCAGAAATGAAAAATTTTATTCCAAGAACAATTGCTGAAAAATACATAGATTTAAAATCAGGTGATGTAGTAGAATATACTGGTACAGTTTTTTCTGACGCACTTTCAGATACTTGGATTGACGTAGAAAAATTTAAAGTTATTACATCAGAGTCTGTAAAAAAAGATTAAATTGAATAAAAAAATACACCTTATATATAATAAAATTTTAAAAAAAATGGTTTAAACTATAATTGACACATTATTTGGAGTTTAAGAATGGGTAATCAAAAAAACGTTTATCTAACTATTCATGGTCACTTTTATCAACCGCCGAGAGAAAATCCTTGGTTAGAATCCATTGAATTACAAGAAAGCGCTCTTCCAAATCACGATTGGAACGAAAGAATAAATAATGAATGTTATAATCCAAATTCTGTATCAAAAATTGTAGATAGCAGAAATAGAATACTTGATGTTGTAAACAATTACGAATATATGAGCTTTAATTTTGGTCCAACATTGTTATCTTGGATGGAAAACCATGCTCCTTATGCGTATGAAAGAATTATTAAAGCAGATATAAGAAGCGTATCAGAACATGGCGGACATGGTAATGCGATTGCTCAAGTTTATAACCACATGATTATGCCATTGGCAAACGAAAGAGATAAACAAACTCAAGTTAAATGGGGTATAAAAGATTTTAAACTTAGATTTGGTAGAGAACCAGAAGGTATGTGGCTTGCTGAAACTGCTGTCGATGATGATACTTTGAGAGTGTTAGTAGAAAATGGTATTAAGTTTACTATTTTATCTCCTTATCAAGCTCAAAAAGTAAAAAAAATAACAGGAAACGAATGGCAAGATGTTAGCTGGGGAAGTATTGACCCTGCAAGAGCTTATAGATATTACATAAAATCTGCACCAGGAAAATATATTGATTTATTCTTTTATGATGGTGCGATTTCAAAATCTGTTGCTTTTGATGAAATTTTGAAAGATGGAAATAAATTTATCAGAAGATTAAAAGAAGGTGTTTCTGATTTAAGAGATTATCCTCAATTAGTTAATATTGCAACTGATGGTGAAAGTTACGGTCATCACACAAAATTTGGTGATATGGCTTTGGCTTATGTTTTGAAAATTAGAGCAAAAGACGAAGGTTTTACAATCGTAAATTATGCTGAATATTTAGATATGTTCCCGCCTGAAATGGAAGTAGAAATAAAACAACCTTCTTCTTGGAGTTGTTTCCATGGTGTTGGAAGATGGAAAGAAGATTGCGGTTGTTCAACAGGTGGTCATCCTGGTTGGAATCAAAAATGGCGTAAACCATTAAGAGAAGCTCTTGATTATTTGAGAGATGAACTTGCACTTATTTTTGAAAAAGAAGGAAAAAAATATCTTAAAGATGCATGGAATGCAAGAAACAATTACATTGATGTAGTTTTAGATAGAAGCGAAAAAACCGTAAAAGAATTTCAAAAAGAAAACTTTGTTGAAAATTTATCAGAAGAAGATTGTGTAAAAGCGATGAAACTTTTAGAAATTCAACGTCAAGCAATGCTTATGTACACAAGTTGCGGTTGGTTTTTCTCAGAAATTTCAGGTATTGAAACAACTCAAATTATGAAATACGCAGCTCGTGCTATGCAGCTTGCTCAAAGTTTTTCTAAAAAAGATTTAGAAAAGAAATTTTTAGAAATTTTATCGGAAGCTAAAAGTAATTTTCCAGAGTTTGGAACAGGAAAAGATATTTTTGAAAGATTTGTAAAACCTGCAACTGTTACTATTAAACAAATTGCATGTTTGTGGGCTATTTCTTCTTTGTATAAAGATTTTGATGATGAAGAAGATGTTTATTGCTATAAAATAAAGAGAAATGCTTATAAGAAGGTTTCTAAAGGTTCTTCAAATATTATTGTTGGTCATTTAGAAGTTACTTCAAAAATCACTCTTCAAAAATCAAATTTGATTTTTGCACTTGTTTTATATTCAGGTGGAGATTTCCATTTTGCAGTAAAAGAATTTAGTGATAAAGATGAATATTTGAATATTCAAAAAGAATTGATAAGAATATTTATGGTTTCACCACTTACAGAAATCATAAGAGCATTAGATGAAAATTTTGGCAAAGAATATTATACTTTCAAAGATATTTTCTTTGAAGAAAGAAGAAAAATTCTTCAAGTTATGTTGAAAGATAAAATGGCTAAATTTGCTCAAACTTATCAAGATATTTATTCAAGTGAAAAAAGTTCCGTTTATCACATGCAAGCGCTTGGACTTGATGTTCCTGACGAATTTAAATTGTCTGCAGGTTATACTTTGAGCAAACAATTTAATGATTTGATAACAAGTCCTAAAGGATTTTTAGATGCGAATGTTATTCAACAAGCAATGGATATTGATTTAGAAGTTAATAATATCGGTATTAAAATTGATAAAACTCCTTCAAATCTTTTCTTTAGCAAGAAAATTTCAAGAAATATTTTGTTATTGACTCAAAGTTTAGAATCTCAACAAGCAGAAACAATTATCGAACTTTTTGACAATATAGAAAAATTGGATTTGCAAGTTGATATAGCAGAAGCGCAAAATATTTTCTATGCAAGAATATTTAAAAAATTTGATAGAGTAATACAAGATATAAATAGACATTCAAGCCAAGAAGAAAGAAATTTTGTTGTTTCTTTGTTGGAAATTGGAAAAAGATTGAATATAAATGTAGAGTTTTATCAAAATCAATTTGATAGAGCGATAATGTCTGATTAAATTTCAAAACAAGCACAGAAATGATTTTGGTTATATTCGATTAATTCAGGAATATTTGTTCTGCAATTTTGTGTTGCATAACTGCATCTTGGATTAAATTTGCAACCTTGTATTTTTTCATAAATAGAAGGTGGTTGTCCTTCTATTGTATATAATTTTTTACCTTTTTGAGTTGGTAAAGAATTTAAAAGCCCTTTTGAATATGGATGTTTAGGGTCTTTGAAAAATTCTTCAACAGATGCTTTTTCTATAATTTTTCCTGAATACATTACAGAAATATCGTCTGCACAATCTTTTACTATTCCTAAATCGTGTGTGATTAAAAGGATGGCTGTTTGTTTTTCAATTTTTATTTGTTCTAATAAATCCATAATTTGAGCTTGAATAGTAACGTCAAGTGCAGTTGTAGGTTCATCTGCAATAATGATTTTTGCATTACAAGCAAGTGCCATTGCAATTATTGTTCTTTGTTTCATTCCACCTGAAAATTCGTGAGGATATGAATTTAGTCTTTGTTTTGCTTGTGGAATTTGTACTGCTTCAAGAGCTTCAATTGCTTTTTTTTCTGCTTCTTTCCCTTTTATATTTTGGTGTTTTTTGATAACTTCAAGTAGTTGATTTCCAATAGTATAAAGAGGGTTAAGCGAACTCATTGGGTCTTGAGGAATAAGTGCAATTTCTGTTCCTCTTATTTTTTCTATTTCTTTTTTTGGAATAGAAAGAAGATTTTTGTTGTCAAAAATGATTTCGCCAGATGTGATTTTTGCATTTTTAGGACAAAGTCTTAAAATGCTCATTGCACTCATTGTTTTTCCGCAACCTGATTCACCAACAATGGCAAGCATTTTTCCTGAATTTAATTCAAAAGAAACATTGTACAAAGCTTGTTTAAAACCTTGTTCTGTTTCAAAACCTAAATTTAAATTTTTAATTTCTAAAATTCCCACAATAACATTATAACGATAAAATAAAACTTTGTAATAGGTTAAGTTGATAAATTACACAAGTAAATCTATTAAATGTTGTCCGTCTTTTGTTCTCTCAAGGTATTCTTGAAAAGATTTTACACTGTTATCAAAAAGCTCTTTTGCAAGTTCTTTTGCTTTTTCTGCTTTTAATTCTTCAGCTTTTTTCTCTAATAATTTTTTTTGTTTTTGAATATAACTTTTGTTTATATTTTTGTTTATATAATTTTGTGATACTTTATCTACTTTCATAATTTTTATCCTTTTTCAAATGTTTAAAAACATCTAAATAATTTTTTTGTTAATAATTGGTGCAATTTTTTTCAATTCTTTATAAAGTTGAGTAAATTGTTGTGGATAAAGCGATTGAGCGCCGTCACAAAGAGCACATTCTGGTTTGTTATGTACTTCTATTATTAAACCATCGCAACCTGCAGCAAGAGCAGCTCTAGACATTGGTGCAACTTTATCTCTCAAACCTGTTCCAT
>JAZLGV010000008.1:0-15201 GCA_045616505.1 Candidatus Gastranaerophilaceae bacterium
GAACAATTCTATGCGCTAACCAACAAGCAGCAGCTACGGCTCCTGACTTTGAACCTTCTAAAACATATTCGCCAAAGTACAAATCTTCATCTTTGGGCTTTGTCGAACTTGAAATATAAGGCGCATGAGATACCGTTGATGATTTTGTAATTTTATTTTTATACAAAATCGCACCAGCTGGATATGGCAAATAACCTAATTTATGAGGATCAATTGTTATTGAATCAGCACAATCAAATGCACAAAAAGCATTATAAAGTTCTTTTGACGGCCAACTGCCTCCCATATATTCTTTTACTTTTTCATAAGGTTTAATATTATTATCTTTATCTAAAAATAATGATTTTACATACCCGCCATAAGCTGCATCTATATGAATAAAGAAAGACGAATTATATTCTTTTTCTAACCAATCTCTTGTTGCTTTTATCTTGTCAATATAATCAACTGCAGAACTTTCTGTTGCACCAGCAATTGCAATAACAGAAACAATAGGTTCTCTATGTTCAACACAATAAACAAGTTTGTTTCTTAAATCATCAATATCCATACGCATATTTTCATCAACTGCAACTTGAACAACATTTTGTCTTCCAAATCCTAAAATTTCTGCTGCTTTTGGCCAAGAATAATGTTTTGTTGCAGAAACTAAAATTTTACCATTATAAAAATTTTCCATTCCAACATGAGAAATATTCTTTTTATTCACAAAAATATCTTGATAAATATTTCTACCCCAATCTTCACTCAAAAAATTTGCAGCTAACATATTTATAGAATTTGGAGGCAAAGATAACATCTCATATTCACTCATTTGTGATAATTTTCTGACAGTTCCATTTGCTTGGACTACATCAAAATCTTTGTGAAAATTTTTTGCAACATCTTGTGCTATCAAAGGAAAATATTTTGTATTTCTTACAACCCAAAGAGCTTCAATATTTGCAACTGTTCCCCCACCTGTCAAATGACCCCACGAAGTTTCTGTATCAAATCCAACCATTTTGGCTAAATCTTTTGCTACTTCATACTCCATTTCAACTGTAACAGGAGAACCTTCAAAAGAAACATTATTCAAATTATACAAAAGTGAAGCAAAATAACCGATAACAGATGGCATAAATCTTTCAGATTGCATATGCCCTAAATATCTTGGAGAATGAAAAGGAATTGAACCATGCAAACGATTTAGCATATCTTGATAAACAACATTTAATCTTTCAATACCTTCTTTATACCCTTCAGAATTTTTATCAAAACCGTCAGGCAAAAGAGCATCTTCTTTATGAAAAGAATTTCTCCAATCAACAAAATCATCAAAAGATTTTAAAAGTAAATCTTTAAACTCTTCTGAGTTGTTACCATTGTGAGAAAAGAAATAAGGTGTAATATCAAAATCTTTTTCCATTATAAATCCTTGTTTATTCTACATATACAATAATATTATCACAAGATATTTTTTAGAATAAAAGAGGAGCGATTTTTATAAATAAAAATCGCTCCTCTTTAACAAATTTTCAAAATGTTTGGTTAATGTAAAAATTACGTACTTTGTACGAAAATTACATCATTCCTCCCTCTGCCTGAGCAATTGCATTGCACGGCAGCTAAGAACGGCTACAAAAAAGGCTAAAACAGTTCTGTTTCAGCCTTTTTTAGCACACTATCGAGTCATTCGTAATTTTCTACAAAATACTAATTTTGTACGAAAATTACATCATTCCTCCCATACCGCCCATGCCTGCCATTGCTGACATATCAGGCATTGCAGGTTTTTCTTCTGGAATATCTACAACTGCAGCTTCTGTTGTCAATAACATTGAAGCTACTGAAGCAGCGTTTTCTAATGCTGAACGAGTTACTTTTGCAGGATCAACAATACCAGCTTTAATCATATCTGTATATTCGTTTCTCAATGCGTCATAACCGAAAGAACCTTTTTCTTCTTTTACTTTGTCGATTACAACATCTGATTTTGCACCAGCATTTCTAACAATAGCTTTTAGAGGAATATCCAAAGCTGCTGTTAAAATTTTATAACCAAGTTTTTCATCATCAGATTCAAAAGTTTCTTTGCCTAGTCTTTCTTCAAGTTCTTGTTGAACTCTTACTAAAGTAACTCCACCACCTGGAACGATACCTTCTTCGTTTGCTGCTCTTGTTGCGTTTAAAGCATCTTCAATACGAAGTTTTCTTTCTTTCAATTCGATTTCAGTTGCAGCACCAACTTCGATAACAGCAACACCACCAGAAAGTTTTGCTACTCTTTCTTGTAATTTTTCTTTGTCATAAGCTGAATCAGAAGCTTCGATTTGTTTTCTTAATAAAGAAACTCTTTCTGCAACTGCAGCTTTTGTATCATCACCAGTTACGATTGTTGTTTCATCTTTTGTAACTGTAACACGTTTTGCTTTACCCATCATTTGAGTTGTTACGTTTTCCAATTTGATACCAAGTTCTTCTGTGAACATTTCGCCACCAGTTAAAATAGCGATATCTTCAAGCATTTCTTTTCTTCTATCACCGAAACCTGGAGCTTTAACAGCAACTGCTCTTAAAACTTTTCTCATTGTATTAACAACTAATGTAGCTAATGCTTCACCTTCAACATCTTCTGCGATAATCAATAATGATTTACCATCACGAGCAACTTGTTCTAATACAGGAACTAAATCTGCGATTAAGTTGATTTTTTTGTTTACACAAAGAACATAAGCATCTTCTAAAACAGCTTCCATTCTTTCAGCATCAGTAACGAAATAAGGTGAAATATAACCTTTGTCGAATTGCATACCTTCAACAACCTTCAAATTGGTACCGAAAGATTTGCTTTCTTCAACAGTTATAACACCGTCGTGTCCAACTTTTTGCATAGCTTCTGCAATCAATTCACCGATTTCTGAATTGTTACCTGCAGAAATTGTAGCAACTTGTGCTGTACCTTCTTGAGTGTTTACAGGTTTTGACATTGATTTGATTTTTTCAACTGAAATATTAACTGCTTTGTCGATACCTCTTTTAATAGAAATAGGATTTGCACCAGCAGTTAAGTTTTTCAAACCTTCTCTTACGATAGCTTGAGCTAAAACTGAAGCAGTTGTAGTACCGTCACCAGCAACATCGTTTGTTTTAGAAGAAACTTCTTTCAACAATTGAGCTCCTGCATTTTCTAAACCATCTTTAAGTTCAATTTCTTTTGCAAAATTACGTTACGTCCTTTTGGTCCAAGAGTAACTTTTACAGCATTTGCTACTGCATCTATACCTGCCAAAAGGCTTTTTCTAGCGTCTTCTTCAAATATAATTTTTTTAGCCATTATAATTTCTCCTTATACAACTATGCTTCGATAACTGCCAAAGCATCTTTTACTGATAAAATTTTATAAACTGTACCATCGATTTTTACATCTGTTCCAGAATATTTAGCATATAAAATAACATCGCCAACTTTAACGTCTAATGGTTCTCTATCTCCATTTTCAAGAGTTTTTCCAAGACCAACTGCAATTACTTCACCTTTTTGAGGTTTTTCTTTTGCATTATCAGGAATAAAAATTCCGCCTGAAGTTTGTTCATTATCTTCAATAACTTTAATAACGATTCTATCGCCTAATGGTTTAATTGTCATAATATATCCTCCTTTTTAAATTAACCACCTGTGACTATACATGATTTATACAATAAAATTTTTAAAAAATTAAAAAAGTTAAGGAAAAATTAATAATTTGAAAACAAATAAAAATACATATACTAAAAGCCGATGCAATAAAGACTTTTCTACAATATATTAATTAATAATTTTACCGAAATATTAAAAAAAAATAAATTTAACTTACATATTAATATTTTACAAATATAATTATACTAAGGAGATAAAAAAATGAATTATAAAGACAAAGAAATATCATCTACAAACCCGTTTAAAAATGGAGACGAAGAAGAAATGAATACAGAAGTAAACCCAGAAGCAGAAGTAATTGTTAACGAAGAAGAACAACAACCACAAGAAGAAGTTACAGAAGAAACAGCAAACGAAGAAGAAGAAAGTGCTGAAGCAAAACTTCAAAAAGATTATGATAATTTAAACAATCAATACATAAGACTTGCAGCAGATTTTGACAACTTCCGCAAACGTCAAGCACAAGAAAGAGAATCTCTTATCTCTTACGGTGCGCAAGATGCAATGAAAAAACTTATTGAAGTATTAGATAACTTTGACAGAGCAAAAGGTGTTATTGAAAAAACTGAAGATATTAATGCGGTAAAAGAAGGCTTTAATGTACTTTACAACCAATTGTTTGATAATTTAGGAAAACTTGGTTTAGAAGTTATCAAAGCCCAAGGAGAAGAATTTGACCCAAATCTTCACGAAGCAGTAATGCAAACTCCAACATCAGAAACACCTGAAAACCATGTTATAATGGAATTGCAAAAAGGTTACAAACTTGGGGATAAAGTTTTAAGACCTTCATTAGTAAATGTTGCAACAGCAGAATAAATAGCCCTAAATAGAATTAAGAAATAGGATTAAAATATGGCAGATTATTATGAAATACTAGGTGTTAGCAAAAATGCTGACAAAGCCGAAATAAAAAGTGCATTTAGAAAAAAAGCTAGAACACTACACCCTGACGTAAACAAAGCACCAGATGCCGAAGAAAAATTCAAAGAACTTGGCAAAGCTTATGATACGTTAATGGATGACGAAAAAAGAACACTATACGACAGATATGGTGAAGACGGGCTTCAAAACGCAGGTTACGATACAAATGGTCCATTCGCAAGTGGTTTTGGCGACATCAATGATATTTTCAATTCTTTCTTTGGTGGATTTGGTTTCTCTCAAAGAGAAGTCGATCCAAACGCACCTCAACAAGGTGATGACTTGAGAATTGACATTGAATTAGAATTTAAAGATGCAGTTTTTGGTATTACAAAAGAAATAAAAATAGACCACCTAGAAACTTGCCCTTCTTGTAAAGGTACAGGTGCAGAAAAAGGTTCAACACCAGTAAAATGTCCAACTTGCGGTGGTGCAGGAAAAATTCAACAAACAACACAAACAATTCTAGGACATTTCACACAAGTTACAACTTGCCCAGATTGTAAAGGTAAAGGTGTAAAAATTCAAAATCCTTGCAAAGAATGTAAAGGTTCAGGTCAAGTAACAAAAGAAAAAGCTATCGACCTAAAAATACCTGCTGGTGTAGATACAGGTTCAAAAATGAGACTTTCAAACGAAGGTGATATGGGCAAAAACGGAGGACCTTCAGGAGATTTATATGTAGTAATTCATGTAAAACCATCTGATTATTTCAAAAGAGAAGGTTTCAATGTTTATACAACTCTTGAAATTTCACCTGCACAAGCCGTTTTAGGTGACGATGTTACAATAAAAACTCTTGACGGAGAAAAAACAATATCAATTCCTGCAGGAGCTCAATACAACCAAACAATCACTCTAAAAGGTGAAGGTGTACCTTATCTTGGAAAACAAAATCAAAGAGGTAACCATATCGTAATTCTTGACATTAAAACTCCATCTAATATCAATGATGAAGAAAGAATGTTATACAAAAAGTTATATGAAATTTATACTCACAAAAAATTTAGTGAAAAAACAAGCATAATGGATAAAGTTAAAAATTCTTTTTCAAAATCTTAATCAAATTTAACAATATTCCACAAACAGAAAAGCTTGTATTTACTGGGTTTCAGAATATTTATTGCAATTTTACAAAAAAAATTGTATATTTATGTAACTTAACTAGCAAAAAAATTTTTTGTCATGTTTTATAACATGAGTAAAAAACATGATAGAGAAATAATAAGAGAGAAACAGGTGAAACATGAGTGAGATTAACAACTTTAATTATGATGTAAAACACATAATGCCACAAGAACAACTTGTGTCTGCAAAAAAAGCAGAAGAAACACCAGTTGAAAAAGAAGCAGAAACTATTCAAGATTTTTCTAACCCTAAAGCAGAAGCTCTAGGACGTTCTCAAGTAACTAAAACAGACAATGTTAAAACTGATGTAAAATTCTTGAAAGAAAACTTTGATACAGTACAAAGTGCAGAAAAATTCTTTGATATCGCATATAAACAATTAAAAGATGCAGGAGTAAACGAAGCTTATGAAAAAGCTTGCACTATGGCATCTATATATGCACAAGAAATGACAAAATAATTCATAAACAAAACATTTCACAAAAGGGTAAAAGTCAAAAATAACAAGGCTTTTACCCTTTGTTTTATCACATAATTTATATTAAGAAATATTACAAACCTGAACATTTTCAAAAACTTATCTTAATATTTCTTAATATATATCTTGTATTTTGTATATAAATATGATATATTTAGTATATACATTCCCCATTATATTAATTTGCTTTTGAGAATTTACCCACTAACTGATTGTCGCCAATAAGTACGTTATCAGGCACATTATTTATTGTGCAAAAAATAACCCTTATGTAGGCGCTAATTGTGATGCAAAAAATTATGTGTATTTTGAAAAATAGGAGTTTAGCCGATGAAAAATGAACAAATCAAGATGAAGAGAACATCTTCTCAATCAAACCCAGCCTTTAACAATGTAGTTAGCGAAAATGAAGACACATTTAATTGCTATTTAAGAAGAATTTCAAAATGCAAAACACTTACAACAAAAGAAGAACAAGAAGTTGCAAAAAAGGCTTTTGAAGGAGATTTTGAAGCAAAAAAAGAATTGGTTGAAGCAAATTTAAAACTTGTAATTACAATTGCAAAAAAAGCTATACATATTGCCAAAATCCCTATGACAGATTTAATTCAAGAAGGCAATTTAGGTTTAATGATTGCCGCAGAAAAATTCAACTACAAACTTGGCTACAAATTTTCAACTTATGCAAGTTGGTGGATTAAACAATCTATGTTCAAAGGCATTTCAGAGCAAGCTCATTGTATGAAAATCCCAGTATATATTCAAGAAACACTTTCAAAATTTTCTAAAATAAAAGCAGAAATGGAACGCAAATATAATTGCCAAGTAAAAAATGCTGATGTTGCAAAAGAAATGGACATTTCTGAACAAAAAATCGAAAACTACTTAAACGCATACACACAAACTATTTCAATTGAAGGTTATATCAATGATGATTCTGACATGTGCGTAGCAGATATCCTTGAAGACAAAAACACAAATGTTTTTGCAAACGCAGAATCAGAAAATTTAAAAACAGATTTAGAAACAGTTATGTCTGTACTTAAAAAAAGAGAACAAGACGTTGTGAAAATGCGTTTTGGACTTGATAATATAGCTAAAAAAACATTAGAAGAAATTGGAAACTTATACGGAGTAACAAAAGAATGTATTAGACAAACAGAACTTAGAGCATTGAAAAAAATGAGAAATTCAGCTATGGGACAAGAGTTATTAACTTGTTATATTCAATAATTTTCACGTATCACCCATTAAAAATAAAGCCTTTTTTCTATACTGAAAAAAGGCTTTTCCTTTAATAAATATTTTTTTGCAATAAAAATATAATAAAAATTTATAAAACAAAATATTCATGATAAAATTTCAACAGATTTACATTTAAAAAGGATTTTATTTTGGAAAAATTTTGTTCTGTCATCAAAAAAGCTTGGAAAATTAGCACATTCATAATAGGAATTATTGTAATAGTAATTTCTATTTCTTATGCATTTGAAGTATATGATAAAGTTCATCAACCGCCAAATTTATTTGAATTAATTTATTCTGGTTTATTTTACATCTTATGTGCAATAGGTGTACTTACCGGAGTAATACTTACAAAATAGGTAAAAACAATGCTTCATTCAAAGGCTTTTACATTAGCTGAAGTTTTAATCGTGTTATTTTTAGTTGGCGTTTTTGCAACATTTGCCAATCCTACTGTTATGCAAAATCCAAAAATAGAATTAAGAAAACTTAGTGCAACATCAGACAGTGTACATTCTACCAGTGATGCTGGCATATTTAAGGATTTACCAGAAAAAGAAATTCCAATTAATGAAGATGCAAAAATAGAAATTAATAAAATTACAGAATATAAAGATATATACAACACTCCAATAAGTGTAAATATTGCCAAAGTTTCAAACAACACAAAATCTAACTATCATTTATTACATACTTACCTAAAAGAAGAAAAAAATCAAAAGCCAATTGAACAATCGCTTGAAGACATATACAAAACTGAAGCTATTTATAACTTCATCAAAAACCCACACAACAAACAAAACCAAAAAAAAATAGGCGAAAGTATTTTTTCTTTATTACCACTAATTGACGATAAATGCAAAAATAATTGTTTCGCAAAAAATTACCGAACTATATCAGGAAAAAAATATAAAACAGATATTAACAACTCAATATCAAAAGGAATATTAAACAATGGTGCACGAATAGCTGTTGTAAATGGAACAAAAAACAAAAAATTTCCAATAATAAAAGTATATGTAGATTTAAACGGAAAAAGACCACCAAATACAAGATGCAAAGATTTATTTGAATATGAATTATACCCAACACTTACAGCAACTCAATTTTTCCCAGCTGGTAAAATAAACAATTACACAGAAGTAGTATTTTCAGATGAAAAAAAATCTACCCTAAATGAAATTCCAATAGGTACATTCAAACAAATAAAATACACGGATAAACAAATAAAAAACTTTATCTATAAACAAGGAAAATACTGTGAAATAAAAATTGAACACGACACAATAATGAACAATAATAAAAGCATAATAAAATATTAATGAGGACAAAAATGATAAAAAAAGCATTTACAATGGCAGAAGTTTTAATCACACTAGGACTAATAGGAGTTCTTGCGTTAGCAGCAGTACCAACTTTAAACAAAAACAGTGAACAAAAATTTGCCAAAGATTTTGAAAGAGTTTACCAAAATCTAAACTCAAATGTTTTTTATTATAAACCAGTTTACAAAAACAAACAAATAGTAGCATATAAATTAGAACTTGATAACATCGACAAATGCACAAAAAACTGTTTTGCAAATAAATATAAAACAATATCAGGGAAAAATTATCCAATAAAATTCAATAATACTAAAAAAGGAATATTATTATACGGAGAAAGAGTGGCTATCAACAAACATGGTAATATTTATGTAGATTTAAACGGCCCAAAAGGTCCAAACACAAAATGTAGAGATTTATTTGAATTTGAATTTTATAACCAAAACTTTTATCCTGTAATTTATCCTGCAAACACTCATATTGATTTCGATATTAAAGATGCATTTTATATTCCTTTATATAATTCTGATACTAATAAAAAAGCAAAAGAATTCAAGCTTTCTAATGTACTTAGCAATCATTCAGATGAAGAACTACAAAGTTTTATACACACAGAAGGTAAATATTGCGAACTTAAAATTGTTTCAGATAACTTTGTAATAAAATACTAATAATCAAATTGACAACAAAAAATTTGAAAGTTAAAATTTTATAAAACATATAGGATAATAAATTTAATGACATTTTTATATATTACAAGTGAATGTAACAACGACTGTGAATACTGTTGTAGCAAAAATTTAAGAGGGAAAAAACAATTTCTTTCTTACGAAGAAGTAGAGCATTTTCTAGATTGGCTAGATTCAGATGTCGAAGAAAATAATATATATATCACAGGTGGAGAACCAACGCTTCACCCTGATTTAAAAAAAATATTAAACAGATGCAGTTTTTTCACAAAAACAACTCTTATGACAAATTTACTTTGTTCAAAAGAACTTATTAAAGATTTATTAGAAATAAATTATATAACATGGAACATTAGCACTAATCCTAAAAAAGAACTCGAAAATACTTTTATAGAAAATCTAGATTATTTATTATCACAAAAAAATATAATAAAAGAGAACAAAAACACAATTGGGCTTAGTATTACCTTATATGAAAACATTAATGAAAATGCAAAAAATATAAATAAGATATTCTCATTACTTGAAAAATACAACGAAGTTATAACCTACGTTGAACCAAGAATTGCAATGCCTGTTTCTGATGGAAAAAAATACGAACTTACTAACCATACAGAACAAGTTTCAATGATAGTTTCTAATATAAACAATCTTTATCCGCAAATAAATATAAAATTCACAAAATGTGCAATAAACAATTGTCAAATTGCACCTGCACTATACGGAAAACTATTAGAAAACCCTAAAGTTTCAAACCTTGGTTTCACTTGCAAATACAATTCTAGTATTGCAATTCTCCCAGACAAATCTCAACTTCCTTGTCCATATTTTGACCTAAAATTCAAAACAAATGAATACAAAAACTTTCCAAAAGGAAACATTGCAAAACATTGGAATTTAAACAGACTTACAAAATATAGAAATCCTCAAAGTTTCAGATGTGCTTGTTCCAATTTGATATGCCAAGAACAAGGATGTTGCACAGCAATAATGACAAACATACTAGAACGAAATTAAAAAAAGTTTGACAACATATTAATTATTTAATATTCTACAAATAGGAGAAAAAATGGTAAATATAAGTATTAACACAGAATGTAATAACAATTGCAAATACTGTTTTCAAAAAGACTATCACAAACTTAACAAAAGACTTTCTTACGAAGATATTGAAGACATATTAGATTGGTCAAAAGGTTCACCAAGAATAGCAGTACTAGGTGGAGAACCAACTCTCCATCCTGACATTGTCAAAATAATGAGAAGAATTAATGATGAATTCACTTCTTGTATATTCTCAAACTTTCTTTGTGATACAGAAATTTTAAAAGAACTTCTTAAAATACCAAGAATGGGTTGGTTAATAAACTCAACCACTACAAATGACCATTTAGCGGGTTTGTTTGAAGAAAACATGGCTTATGCAAATGAACATTTAAAAATCGGGAAATTGTCTTTAGGACTTACTCTTATTGGCGAAGAAGAACACGATGAAAAATATATTAAAAATTTAGTTCGATTAGGTGAAAAATTCCCAAATTTAATAGAAAACTATCGTTTAGGAATAGCAACACCTTTTCATGATGAAAAATTTGAACTTCTAAATTTTGATAAACCTATAAAACGTTTTTATGATTTATCAAAAGAAAAAACCCCTCACATAGGAATAGGATTTGACTGCACAACTAACAACTGTCAAATTTCACCACGTTTTCTTGGGGAAATTCTTGAAGACGAAAGAACAAATGGATTACGCTTTGGATGTTATCACCCTATTATTGACGTTATGGTTGATAAATCAATCAAATACTGTTCTTCAGTACCTGATGATTTTATCCCTATAAAAAACTATAGAGATTTTCAAAATTGGCAAGAATGTAACGAATGGCTTATAAACTTTAGAAACTCATATATGCAAGCTAACGGATACATCTGTAAAGCAGACAAAAAATGTAAGAATACAATTTGTCAAGGACCTTGTATTGCAATGACTGAGCATTTCAACCGCCAAAGGGAATTATAAATGCTAAACATTGAACTTAATACACCTGAGAAAACTTTGTCTTACGACGAATTTCAAGAACGCTACACTTGGTTTAAAGAACAAACTAGTGAAGTGAAATTGTCAGGCATAGAGCCGCTAATACACCCGCAAATTATAGAAATCGCAAAACTGATATCTAAAAATTCTTTTTGTGCGATTTTTACAAAACTTGATTGCGATACTAAAATTTTAAAAGAAATTTTAGAAATAAAAAAAATAAAATTAATAATTATTCCAAGCGAAAATCCTACCCAAAAAACTCTTGAAAATTTAGAATATCTAAAAAAATCACAACACAAAATCAAAAACAATGAAATCTGGATTTCATTATTTTTAGATTTCAAAACTCAAAACGATTATATAAACAACACAAATTCACTTTTTGAATTTCTAAAACATATTCATCAAACAACACGAGAAATATATATTAAAATTTCACCTGACGAAAAAAGTCACAACATAAACAGCACAAAAACACAAATTACTTCACTTTATAGTACAATCGCAAATAATTATCCTCACATGTTCTTATTCTTTATTTGTGCTGTAAACAACTGCATCTTTAAGCCAGCATTTTTAGGAGAACTTATTGAATGTAACCAAATAAGAAATTTAAAACTTCACTGTCAAGAAAATGAAATATTTATTGATATAAATGACAAAATCAAATATTGCTTTTATTCAAAAACAACTAAACTTGAAAGAACAACATACAAATCATTAAAAAATTTTAAAGAAGCACAATTATGGTTTGACCCTAAAAAATTTAATACAAATAATTCATCAGATTGCATACACAAAAACAGCTGCGCAAATTGTTTTGCCCCTATTTGCAGAGGAACTTGTTACAAAGGAAACTAAATTATTTTAAATTTGCTTTCCTATATCCGTAAAAAGCATAAATCATAACTCCGATAAAAATCCAACATAAATAAAATATAAAAGTTTTATGCGGAACACCTTTTATAACTATCCATAAGCAAGAAATTACACCGAGCAAAGGGATTAAAGGCATAAAAGGAATTTTAAAAAGTCTTTTTCTATTCGGTTCTTTATATCTAAATGCAATTACACCTAAAGATACCGCAATAAAAGAAGTTATAGTACCAATATTACAAAGATGTGCTGAAGCTTCTAAATCAAAAAAGCAAGTCCCCATTATGACAAAAAAGCCTAACAACAAAGTTGTAACAAAAGGTGTTTGATATTTTTTATGAACTTTTGAAAAAATAGGAGAAAGAAGATTATCTCTAGACATAGAAAATAAAATTCTTGAACCACCTAATTGCAATACTAACAAAACAGAAAACAATCCAGCCAACGACCCTAATGATACAAGAAGTGCCATATAATTTCTACCAATTGTTCTCAATGAATAAGCAATTGGAGCTGCAATAAAACCTTCATTACCTTTTATTGCAGAAAATGGAAACATACCTGTCAATACAGCAGCAACAAAAACATACACTACTATACAAATTAAAAGAGTACCGATAATACCTATCGGCATATTAACTTGTGGATTTTTTGTTTCTTCTGCAACTGTTGAAATAGCATCAAAGCCGATATATGCAAGAAAAATTAAAAAAGCACCTTGATATATTCCTGCAAGCCCGTTTGTTACAAATGGCGTCCAGTTTTCAGGTCTTACATAAAAAGCACCGCCTATAATAAATAAAAATATTACAGTCAATTTTATAAAGACCATTATTGTTGCTGATTTAGCACTTTCTCTTATCCCTTTATACAAAAGATAAGTTATTATACAAACAATTATAATTGCAGGAATATTTACTAATATAGAATATTTTCCAAAAAGCATATATTCATAAACCCAAAAAGATTTATTTACAACCCAATATGGTAAATATTTTTCAAAACCTTTAAGAAATTCAAACCAATAACCAGAAAACGCTATTGCAACAGTAATATTTCCTATCGCATATTCTAACATCAAAATCCAACCAATAAGCCATGCTGCAAATTGTCCAAAAATTGAAAACACATAAGTATATGCACTTCCTGCAACTGGAATAATTGAAGCAAATTCAGCATAACTAAATGCAGCAAAAATACAAGCAACACCTGCAAATATAATTGAAATCATAAAACTTGGGCCAGCACTTGCATCTCCAGCAATCGCCACTCCTGAAAGAGTAAAAATCCCTGTTCCAATAACAGCACCTACACCTAACATTATTAAATCAAATGCTGAAAGTGTACGTTTTAAATTCGATTTTTCTGCACTTGCAATTAATTCATCAGGTGATTTTGTTTTTAAAATATTTGATAAAAAATTATTCATAATATACCTTTAACTTTTTGCCAAAAATTTTACCACTTTAACATTTAATAGGCAAGAAAAGAAAAGAAAAGAAAAAAAATACACATTTTTTATTATGTTAAAATTATAAAAAAGGAGTTTATATGAAAAAATATTTAATATTCTCAATTTTATTAATCTTCGTACTTTCAAACCAATTTGCATACAGCGAAGAAAAAGAAAATAATGAACAAAACCAAAAACAAACAGAAAAAATGACTCCCGATTATAACAATCAAGATATATCTGAAAAAATATGGGAAGCAGAAGGCTCTCAATACATATATGACAATTACGGCTCACAAAACAGTTCTCAATACATTGGTGATCCAAGCACATATTATTCAAATTTTGGTGGCGATGCCTTTGATATAGGTTATTAAATATATACAAATATTAAAAAAAGTATAATTTAGACTTGATTACAATGTTTTATGTGCGAAAATATCATTGTACACTAAACGATTGGGCAGAACATGGAAGAACAAAATCTAGTTTATTTGTTAGATGGAAAAATTTATATTAACCTAACGAATAACTGTACCAATATGTGCCTTTTCTGCATCAGAAACCTTAAAGATGATGTATGTGGTCAAAATTTATGGTTAAAAAATGATTCGGTTTCTTCAAAAGAAGTTCTTGAACAATTAAAAGAATTCTGCCAAAAAGAAAACCCATCACAATTAGTATCAAAAGATTTAGTATTTTGCGGATACGGTGAACCAACTCTAAAACTAGATGTACTAAAAGAAGTTGCAAAATACGTTAAAGAAAACTATAAAAATACAAAAATTCGTGTGAACACAAACGGTCATGCGAATTTTGTTTATAAAAGAAATATTTTACCAGAATTAAAAGATTTAGTTGATGAATTTTCAGTAAGTTTAAATGCAGAAACAGAAGAATTATACAAAGCTATTGCTCAACCTAATATAAAAACAGATACTCCACTACAAGTTGTAAAAGATTTTATAAAAGAGTCTGTAGAAGAAGGATATGACACAACAGCAAGCATAGTTATCGGTTACAAAGATTTTGATATAAACGCAGAAAAATGCAAAGAAATAGCCACTTCTCTAGGTGCAAAATTCAGAATTCGAGAATGGCTTGAAAGAGGTTATTAAAAAAATAGCAAATTTATTTTTTAGAGGTTTTAAAAAAGGTAGATTGAACAAAAGTTCAAAAGAACATAAAAGGAAAGGTGAAAAAATGCTAAAAGAACAATTAGACAAAATCATGAAACCAAAATCAATTGCCGTAGTAGGTGCTTCTACAAAAGAACACACTATCGGTTCTGATATCATGAAAAGATTACAAGAATATGATTTCCAAGGAGAAATCTATCCAATCAACCCAAAAGGTGGAAT
>JAZLGV010000009.1:0-21670 GCA_045616505.1 Candidatus Gastranaerophilaceae bacterium
AATATAGTAGCAATAATTATTATGGTAATAACAATTATTATTACTAATAAATTTTGGCTTCTGTATGAGCCTTTAATACTTAGTTTTGATATAAAAGGCAAAGGGGTTGTTTTTTTTGAAACTCAAATTAATAAAAAGTATGATGACGAATTCAAGAAAATAGAATTTGAAAAAAATGCTTTAAATTTAGATGATACATCTTATATCGAATTTCATATCGATAAAATTAAAACCCCAAAACGAATAAGAATAATTTTATCGCCTTTTGTTTTTGGTCAAACTATATCTATTAGTAATATTCAATTAAAAAATAAAAAATTTGCATTAGATAATTTGGATAAATTTAAGGTTGTTGGTGCAAATTCAAATGTTCAAGATGGTAAATTAAATCTTATTCCTCAAGAACCTGTTATATCTATAACATCTCCAGAAATATTCAATTTGAATTATTCTGTGAATTTTAATTTTGGAATATTTGTTATCATATTGATATTGTCATATTTGTTGGGGTATATATTATCTGTTTTCATCGCTGATTTTAAATCGATACAAGGAAAATCACGTATAAAAATAATGTTTTTAATATTGTTTTTTATTATGTTGTTTATTCCAATGTCACATATAAATAATAGTGTTGTTTCTCAAAAAGAGAACAGAACTTTAGCTAGGTGGCAACCTCTTATAAATTATAATAAAGAAATTAATTTTAATTTTGGTAATGATTTTAATAAATGGTTTCAAGATAGATTTAATTTCAGAGAAACGTTATATAGTATTTATCATTTTATAAAATACAAAACATCTTCAAAATATTATAATCCTACGGGTAATACTTGGATTAATATGGAAAATAATTGGTTTATAAATATAAAATATTGCCGTTATGAAATGTTTACTCAAGAGCAATTACAAGAAATGTCAAGCAATCTTCAATTGTTACAAGAATTTTGCAAGGCTAATAATATAAAACCATATATATTAATTCCGCCATATAAGGGTGAATTTTGTACTAAATTAGCTGCTCCTACTTTATTTGACAAATCTATGTATAGTAGAACAATGCAGGCTATTGAATATTTGAAGAAACATAATGATGTTGAGATAATTTATCCTTATGAAGAAGTAAAAGGTTTGTTTGAAAAATCTCCAAGCAGAGCTTATTTTAAATCTGATCATCATTGGACAGATGAAGCAGCATATTTAGGTTATGTCAAATTGATGAAACAAGTAAAACAAGATTTTCCAAGTGTTCATATTACAGGAGAAAATGAATATAACTTTATTTATTCTAAATACGTTAGAGTTGAACCTGCTATGAATAAGTTCTTTATTGGAATTACAGCAAAAGAAGCGAATATTAAAGATGAAAGATTTTTAGATTCGCAGTATAAATATTACATACATAAGAATAATGAAAATATGAAATTTCATTATTTAATAGAAAAAGATAAAGATATAAGCAAGTATTTTTATCAAAATAATATCAAAGCACCTAAAATGTATATGTATGGAGATTCTTCTGAGTTAAACTTATTACCAAGTATTGTCAATAGTTTTTCTGATTCACAAATATTATTTACATCTATAATCGGTAAGAATATACTAAAACTATTTGAACAAGATATTATCGATAATGATACAAATGTGTTAATCATTTGTGTTTTTGATATAGACAGATTAGCGAATTTATATAAAGAGAAATAATACCAATGCTATTTTCATCAATGACATTTATATATGTATTTTTACCAATCGTTCTTTTGTTATATTTGATAACGAAGAAAGAACTACATAACTTAATCTTGCTTTTGGCAAGTATTGTTTTCTATGCTTGGGGTGAACCTAAATATTTGATAATTATGTTATTAACAATATTGGTAAATTATATTTGGGCAATAGCAATAGAGAAGTTTAATTATAAAAAATTATTGTTTATTTTTACTATATTAGTAAATTTGGGAATTCTTATATATTTTAAGTATTTTAATTTTTTGATAATAACTTGTAATAATATTTTCCATTCTAATATTTCTGTTCTTGATGTCATTATGCCAATAGGGATATCTTTTTATATCTTCCATGCGATGTCTTATGTTATAGATGTGTTTAGAGGTGAGGTAAAAGCTCAAAAAAACATTTATAAAATAGCTTTGTACATTGCTTTATTTCCTCAATTAATAGCTGGGCCTATTGTAAAATATCACGACATTGTAGAGCAAATAGAAAATAGGGATGAAAATTTTGAAAAAGTATATCTTGGTGTGCAAAGGTTTATTATAGGTTTATCAAAGAAAGTCCTTATTGCTAATACTTTGGGTGCAATTGCAGATAAAATATTTGTTCAAGACCCTTATACTATTCCTCATTCTATTGCTTGGTTAGGTTCTGTTGCTTATACATTGCAATTATATTTTGATTTTAGCGGATATTCAGATATGGCAATTGGTTTAGGCTTGATATTCGGCTTTAAATTTATGGAAAACTTTAATTATCCATTTATTTCAAAATCTGTTACTGAGTATTGGAGAAGATGGCATATTTCTTTATCATCGTGGTTTAGAGATTATTTGTTTTATCCAATAACAAGAAGTTATTCAACTTCTGTTTGGTTCAGTAAATTAAATGATAAAATGGGTCGTAAAAAAGCTTCTATAATCCTTTCTTTTATATCTTTAATGATTACATGGGGTTTAGTTGGTTTCTGGCATGGTGCAGAGTGGACATTTTTGATATATGGACTTTATAACGGATTCTTTTTATTTATTGAAGTTGTTACAAAATGGAATAAAGATGGAAAGACTCCGTTGGTTAGAGGAATACAACATTTATATACTATTTTAGTTGCGTTGTTTGGCTTAGTTATTTTTAGGGCAGATAATATGAACTATGCGTGGAATTATTTGTTGAATATGTTTGGCTTTTTGTCTGTTCGACCTGAGGATTTCTTGTTTAAGTTCTCATATTATATTGGCAATATGGAAATAATAACCTTTATTGTTGCAATATTATGTTGCATACCTGTATTTAAGAATATGCTAGATATTAAAAATAAATGGGCTTTGGTTGGAAAAGATATTTGGTTATTAATATTGTTTTTCTTATCAACGATTACAATAGCTTCAAATACGTATAATCCTTTTATTTATTTCCGTTTTTAAACGTATAGATAATTTAAATACGATGGATAGTTTTGGTAAAAACTATCGGGCATCATATTGATATTTTTCAAACATTTTTTCTACTTCTTTTTTATTGATATTTTTTTTCTTTGTTAATAGCACCATTGTACCTGTATTTTTTTTGATTTCTAAAAATTTCAATATTTCATGATAATATGGTCTGTTTGTAAAATCGTGCCACAATATTAATACATCATCTTTTGTGTTTAATATTGTTTGTAATGCGCAGGCTGTTCTGAATCTTCCATCTATTAATACGACATCATAATCTCTTGGAAAATCTTTAAAAACTTTTTTACTATAATCAATGAAAGAAGCATCTTTTTCTTTGTTTATAGGATATCCGCCTTCTGTGGTTTTTCCAATGTTTGCGTGATAAAGTATTAGGCGTTTGTTTTCATTATTTCTTATTAATCGCCACTTTCTCATATAGTCAAGCCATTCTGGGTCGGATTCAACTGAAACAATATTTGCATTTGAATATAAAAGTGAAGTATAAGTAGAACCGCCTGAACCAAATTCTAAATAGTTTTTTGCATTTTGTAAGGCATCGGTTAAAATTTTAAGTTCGTCTTCGCCAATCCATATTGTATATTTGTTAGGCTTAAGAGATAATTGGTCAATGAATAGTTCGGCTTTGTTGCGACCTTTATCTTGATATTTGCTTTTTTCAAAAGTGTATATTGATAAAAATATTGAGATACAAATTAAAACTATTATAAAAATTAAATTGCGTATGTTATTCATAAATTTTTTCCTTAATGTTATTTGTTTTGATTTTATCTAAAATTAGTTTTGAAAAAGAAAACATAATCAAGAAGAATATCAAAGATATTTTTATAGAATTGTTATTTGATATGATTCCTAATATTGCAACAAACATTCCTGAAAATAAACTTGCAAGCATACTGTAGATTGATGATATTGTTGCACGTTTATTTGATTCTATTAAATCGTGAATTCTTACAAGGTTTCCTATATTAAATGCAATTTGAATACCGATTGTAATACAAATAAAAATAAGTGTTGCAATACATAAGTAATTTTCTTTCATATTCATAATGTATATTAAAATTAAGAAGTTTAGAATGTATAATATCCAAACAAATTGACCAATTTTTAAAATAGGCATTTTTTGTAATATTTTTTCTGCATATTTTGCGCCTAAAGCTCTTAGTACGTGGTTTATAAAATAAATCAAACCGAAAAGATATACAGGTATAGCAAAATGTTTCATTATTGGTTGGAAATTCCATATAAATACGCTTGTTATTCCGGTTAATATAGCTCCAAAGAGCATATATAAATTCAATTTTGAATTTTTTGCCGTATCTTTCATAATATTAAAGATATTTGTAAAATGTTTGTTAAAAGTAAGATGTTGTTTGCTTGACGGTATTTGTGGCAAAAAGATTAAAATGAATACCGCTAAAGAATTAAAGAATAATTCTAAACATAAAAGCGCATTAAAATTGAAGAATTTATATAATAATGCACCTACTAAACAACTTTCTCCAGATGCAAGTGACATATAAAAATTAAAATTTCCATATTTATTTAACATTAAATTTTTTGCATTATTTATTTTTAAATAATCGTATATGTAACCGTCAGAAACTCCTCTGTAAAAAGCTTTTGATAAACCATATAGGATTTCTCCCATAAGTATTGTGTAGTAATTCGGAATGAAAATCCAAAGTAAAATTCTGATTATAAATAAAAGATAAGAAAAAATTAAAACGTGTTTTTTTGAAAAAATATCGCCAATATATCCAGCAGGTATTTCTACTAACAAGCCTGTAAAATAAAATACACTTTGAAATAATAAAAAATCTGATAAAGTTAAACCGTGTGAAAGATAAAATAAATAAGAAATAGCAACAATATATCTTTGTTGTTGACAAAAAACTGCAAAATTTATTTTACGTAGGGTTTTATCAATCATTTGCTACTTTCTTTTAAAAAAATCTATCCAGAAATCAAGTGGTGCATAGCTATACCAAATTCGGTCGGCTTTTCGTCTAAAATCGATTTGTCTCCAAGGTTTATGGTTTGAATATCCGCAATAATGGATTATAGCTACTGCTTTTTGAAAATCTTTTTTATGTTTATAAGGATATACATCTTTGTCATCATCATATTCTGTTGCAAAAGTGTTATATATTAGTGGTAAAAAAAGAACTTTACCGTTCATAACATTGTTAAAAACATCTTGAGTGACAAATCTATTATTTGTGTTTTTTCTTTTAAAATCTATTAATTGAGCTCCTATATTATCTTGTCTCATTTTTTTTAGATTTAAAAGCATAACTCCATTGTTAAAATATTTTTGGTTTCTATTATCACTCCAAGTGCTTTCCCAATCATTTACTGCGCCTACATAATTATTAGCCAAATCCGTATTATATAAATCTGACAAATCTTTAAGCACAACGGTATCTGCATCTAAATATATTATTTTATCTATGTCTTGTAATAAGTGATGGAAAAAGAATTTTGCAAGATCAGCTTGACAACCTACTGGTTTATAAGCGGTTGGTCGTTCTAAATCTTTGTATAGATTATGAGAAATATTAATAAGATTTATGTGTAACCTTTTTTTGTTTTCGCTTAAAATCTTTTTCGAATTTTTTTCTGATAAATCAACGCCTACAACAAAAACTTCTATTTGTGTGTTGTTGTTTTTGTTTTTAAATAATGATTTTATGGATGTTCTAAGATAGGTAACGTAATTGTCATCACTTATGTATACAACTTTTATTGGGGGTAGAACTTGTGATGAATGGTTTTTGTTTTTGAATATGATGCAAATAGTTGTTAAAAGGCATAATAATATAAAAAATATTAAAATTATTTTAATTTTATTTGTCATATTATCCCTTTTAAATATGATGTCATTTGTCCAAGATTACGTTAATTATAATACAAAATAAAAATTTACGAAATGGTTGAGAGTAACTTAACAGAGAAAATCTGAATATTGAAGATGTTTTTGTGTGTTTTAAATAATTAGTAGAAAAAATAAAAAAGCCACAAGCTATTGCTTATGGCTTCTTTATGGAGCGGAAGACGAGACTCGAACTCGCAACAGCTTGCTTGGAAGGCAAGTACTCTAGCCATTGAGTTACTTCCGCATGAAGTTCTCTTATACAGAAATTTTAAAATAAAAATATTTAAAAATCAAATATTTATAATATTTCATTATAAATTAATACTTTTTAACTAGATAAAATGTTTAAATTTAACTCTCTGGAATGGTGAAATTTGTGGTTTTTAATTTTATTATGTATGTGTAGTTGAATAATATGCGTTATTGTCGTTTTTAATATTATTTGACTATTAAAAAAAGTTCTCTAAGCGATTGATGATATTTGACCTTCGTAAGAAGGTTTTTTTTTGCGATTTTTAATTGTTACATTTTTGTAATGTTTTTAAAAATAAAAAGGCAATTTTTTTATAACAAAATACTTTATATAAATGTAAGGTTGGTTATAAATTTAATTATTGGGGTTTAAAAATGGTTTATAGTTATAATGGCAATGTAAATTTTGGTAATAACTATACTACAACAGCAACAGTTGCTCAAAGATCTTGGGAACAAGTAATAGCTAAAGAAGCGGGTGAAGTTTCAAAAACTTCTGACAGTGTTTTCTCTGGTGTTCTTGGTGCAGCAGTTTTTGAAGGTGCTTTTAAATCTTATTCTTACATAAAAAATGCTAAAGCCGCAGAAGAAGGCATAAAATTCGGTCAAATTTTGAAAAATGCAAAAGGCGAAATTTGTGATAATTTTGGCACAATTAAAGATGTTTACGGTAATGGCAAATGGAAAAACTTTGATACATTCAAAGGTTCATGGAAAAATGCTTGGGAAAAAACAAGCGCAAATGCAGCTGAAAATGTTGCATCAGGTAGTCAATCAAAATTTGTAAAATGGATAAGTGGAACAAAACTAGGACAAAAAGTTACTTCAATGGTAGAAAAATGTCCAAAAACTTTAGGTAAATTCGCAAAATATGCTAAAGGTTCAGGCGTTGGCATTATGATGTCTATTGATGGAGCAGTTGAATTAGTTACAAATGTAGTTCCAACATTCCAACAATTAGGTACTAAATCAGGTATAAAACAAATATTTAAATCAGGTACAAAAGTTGCTGCATCAGCTGGTGGTTGGGTAGCAGGTACTGCAGCAGCAACTGCATTAGGAACAGCTATTTGTCCAGGTATCGGTACAGTTGCAGGTGCAATCGTAGGTGTTATCGGTGGTATGTTAGGTTCAAATGTTGCCTCTAAATTAGTTACAAAGATTTTTGGTAAATCTGAATTAGAAAAAGCAGCTGACAAACAACAATTACAAGCACCAAGAGTTGCAAATCAACAAGTATATCAACAAATGTACCAACAAGTACCTCAAACATATTCTTATATGGCATAGTTTAAAAAGAATAAAAAATAAATTTAATTATAATAATCTTATATTTTAACCTTATAAAAATAACCAACTTTAAATTCAGGAGTTTTATTATTAAAACTCCTTTTTTATTTTTAAAGTTTATAGAGGATAAATAATTTTTTAAAATAGTTTAAACTCAAATTGGAGAAAGGAGGTTTTATGGTTTCAAGCATAAACGGTTATGATAATGATGATATGCTTCAGTTGATGTTGAATAATATTCAACCAAAAATTGATAAAGCTGATACTGATGGTATAAAAGGCTTATCTGCCGAAGAATTAGCTTCAATAGATGCAAAAGATGATAGTTTCTTAAAAACTTTAAAAGAGCAATTTGGCAAGATTGATTCAGATTCAAACGGACAAATTACAACCGAAGAAATAAAAGAGTCATTATCTGTTCAAAAACAAGAACAAATGGGACCACCAGCAGGTATGCAAATTCAAACATCAGATGGTGATGAACAAGAATTTGTAAGTTCTTTGCTAAATTCTATAAAAACAAGGCACATGCAAAGCGGTAAAAATTCATTCATGCAAACATTAGAAAATAACGGTGTTATGGATAATTTAAAAAATGCTGCAGGTGATATGGCAAGCTCATTTGTAAATAAATTGATTAGCAATTATAAAAATGGTGGATTATCTACTGTAGCCTCAACAGTTGCAAATCTTCTTTAATAAGAGTTAAGTCGATAAAATTTAAAAGTGTAAGATTAATAATCTTACACTTTTTTGTTACAAAGTTTTAATAAAAAAGGCAATTTTTTTATAACAAAATACTTTATATAAATGTAAGGTTATAGAGGTTGGTTAAATGTATAATTATTCAAATATGGGTATAACTCCTATAAATTATGCTACAAATCCATTTGCAAGTGTTGATTCTACTTCACAAGTTAATGTTTTTGATAATTTTATGCAAAATTTATTAAATGGTGCGTATTGTTCAACATCTATAAATACAAACAATAATATTGAAGAACTTGATGCAGTTTATAATCCTGAAATAAGTGGTAATTTAGCACGTACAGCAATGCAAGTTGCAACTACTGAAAACACAAAAGGTTGGTGTGCAAGAGGAGTAAATGATACTCTTCAAGCAGTTGGTCTTTCAGAAGGTGAAATAAGATCAGCATCTGCTTATCAATGTGCAGATAAATTGGCAAATAGTAATAATTTTAAAGAAGTAAGAGTTTCTAAATCAGATTTAAAAAATCTTCCAGCTGGTTGCATAATTTGTTGGGATAGAAATCAACAACATCAACACGGTCATATTACAATTACATTAGGAAATGGAAAAGAAGCAAGTGACCATGTTACTGATATGATTGATTTAGGTACAGATTTTAGAGTTTTTGTTCCTGTACAAAATTCACTTTCATACGCAGCTTAATTATAGATTTTTTAAACTTTCAAGTATTTCTTCTGTTTCCTTGTAAAGATTTTCAATGGAAGCGTTGTTATAGATTGTGAAATCACTTAATTTTTGTTTTTGTTCTTGTGGCATTTGTGCATTTAATCTTATTTTTGCCATTTCTTCTGTTAGGTTGTTTCTTGCAATAAGTCTTTCTTGACGAATTTTGTCATCAGCAAAAACGAGTAATATTTTATCAAATAATTTTTCAAGTTTTGCTTCAAAAAGTTGCGAAGCAGATATAAATACAAGTTTTTCTTGTTGATTGTTGTTAAAAAATTCTATAATTTTTTTTGTGATTTCTGGGTGTAATATGTTTTCTAATTTTTGTTTTTCTTTTTCATTAGAAAATACAATGTTTCCAAGTTTTTTTCTTGAAACTTCATTTTTTTCAAATACATCATTGAACTGTTTTGCAATTTCATTTTTTATTGAAGATTGTTTTAAAAGTTCGTGTGTTGTTTTGTCAGTGTCTAAAACTTTGTAACCTTGTGAAAGAAGATAGTTTTCAACTTGTGTCTTTCCTGCCGCAATATTTCCTGTTATACCGATTTTTAGCATATTAAATATCCTTTGGTAGTTGTTTAGAAATATAGTTTTTTAATTCTTTTACTTGTTGAGGTTTTATTGGTTTAAATTGACCTTTTTTTAAACCTTCTATTGTAATTGTTGCGTGTTGTATTCTCTTTAAAGATATAACTTTAAAGCCTAAATAATCAATCATTTTTCTGATTTGTCTGTTTAAACCTTGATAAAGTACAACTTGAAGAATTGATTTTTTATTTGTAGATTCTATAATTTGACATTCTGCATAGGCAATTTTACCTTTTTCAATTTCAATACCTTTTGCAAGTTCTTCAAGATGGTTCATTGTGATTTTTCCATCAATAGTAACGATGTAAACTTTTGGGATTTTTACGGATGGGTGAGTTAAGTCGTTTATCAAATCACCATCGTTTGTAAGAATTAATAATCCAGAAGATTCTCTATCAAGTCTGCCTACTGGTTTTAGATTGTGTAGATTTTCTGGTAAAATATCATAAATTATTTTTCTGTCTTTTTCGTCTTTTGATGTTGTTATATAACCTGTTGGTTTGTAAAATTTATAATATTCGTGTTTTTTAGGTCTGACTATTTCGTTGTTTATAAAAACCTTATCTTTTTCATCAATTTGAAAACCTAATTCTGTTACTTTTTTGCCATTAACAGAAACAACTCCTGATGTAATTAATTCATCAGCGTTTCTTCTTGAACAAATTCCTGCAGAGGCTATATATTTATTTAATCGCATAATGTTTCACTTTCTTGTGCTTGTTCAAACATATCAAGCAATATTTTAGGCATTCTTCTGTAAAGTTTTCCAGCATTGTTTATGGCTACTACATTGACTGTTGCTTCGACATATAATTTTTTTGTGTTTTTATCAAGTATTTTTTGCTCAAAAGTCACATAAAGTGGTGTGAAATTTTTTACTTCTGTTTCTATAATAACTGTGTCATTAAGTTTTGCAGGTGCTTTATATTTTATATTAATACTTGAAACAGGAAGAACGATATCTTGTTCTTGTAATTCAACAAGTGTATGTCCCATTTCTTCGCAAAATTCTATCCTTGCTGCTTCCATCCAGCGAAGATAAGAACCGTGCCAAGTTACTGCGTAAGCATCAGTGTCTGCATAATAAACTTTTTGCTCTAAACAATGTTTCATAATAAATAAATATTACCATGAAATAAGGATGTTTGTACCTTGACTTAAAATATTTACAATAAATAATAAAGGTGTGGTTAGTTTATATAGGAGAAAATAATGGATTTTCAAGGTAGTAAAACTCAAAAGAATTTAGAAACAGCATTTGCTGGTGAATCTCAAGCAAGAAACAAATACACTTATTTTGCAAGTAAAGCAAAAAAAAAAGGTTTTGTTCAAATCGCTAATATTTTTGAAGAAACTGCTGGTAATGAAAAAGAACACGCAAAAATTTGGTTTAAACTTTTACAAAAAGATGGTGCAGTTCCATCAACAATTGATTGTTTGAAAGCTGCAGCAGAAGGTGAACATGAAGAATGGACAAATATGTATCCAACTTTTGCTAAAGAAGCAAGAGAAGAAGGTTTTGAAGATATAGCAGTATTATTTGAAAAAGTTGGTGCTATTGAAAAAGAACATGAAGAAAGATACAAAAAACTTGCAGAAAATATTAAAAATGACGAAGTGTTTAAAAAACGTACAAAAACTATTTGGATTTGTCTAAATTGTGGTCATATTATGGAAGATATTGAAGCAGTAAAAAAATGTCCTGTATGCGCACATCCTCAAGCATATTTTCAAATGAAAGTTATTGATTACTAAATTAAAAAAATTATAATTTTTTATATTTTAGAAAGTGGATAAAGATATTTTATCCACTTTTTTATTATTTGCTAGTAAAAAAAATATGTTTGATTTAAGATAAGAGGCAGACAGGAAAGAAAAATGAAACACTCGAAATATTCAGTAGTAATTATTGGTAGCGGTATTGCAGGACAATATGCGGCTTTAAAAATAAGTCAAAATAGTAATTTAAATGATGGCTTACTTTTAATTACAAAATCAAAATTGGGAGAAAGCAATTCACGTTATGCCCAAGGTGGTATTGTCGCAGTTTTAGAAGAAAACGAAAAAGATTCAATATCTTTGCATGTAGCTGATACTTTAAAAGCTGGTGCAGGGTTAAGTGATGCTAATATTGCAGAATTCATATCTGAAAGTTCAAATAATGTAATCAAAGATTTGTTAAATTTTGGTGTTGATTTTGATAAAAATGAAAACAATGAATTTTATTTAACAATGGAAGCCGCACATAGTGTAAATCGTATTTTGCACTCTGGTGGTGATGCGACAGGTAGAGGAATTGAAAAAGCTCTTACCGAAAAAGTTTTAAAAGATGAAAATATTCAAGTATATGAACAAACTGTAGCAGTAGAATTATTGATAGATGCTGATAAAACTTGCAAAGGTGTTATTGTCTTTAATGATTTAACTAGAGAATATGAAGTAATTCATTCTTCTGCTGTTGTTATAGCGACAGGTGGAGTTGGTCAATTATATAAATACACAACAAATTTATCATTAGCAACAGGTGATGGTGTTGCTCTTGCTTATGATGCAGGCGCAATTATACAAGATATGGAATTTGTTCAATTCCATCCAACTGCACTTTCTATTGAATCTAGTAAGAAAAGATTTTTGATTTCAGAAGCAGTTAGAGGCGAAGGTGCAAAACTTGTTTATAAAAACGGCGAAAGATTTATGGATAAATACCATGAATTAGCTGAACTTGCACCAAGAGATGTAGTTACTCGAGCAATTTTTAACGAAATGAAAGAACATAATTTAAAAAATGTCTTTTTAAATTCAACTCATTTATCAAAAGAAGCATTGATAAAAAGATTTCCGACAATTTCAAAATTATGTGAGAAAAACGGTATAGACATTTCAAAAGATTTTATTCCAGTTTCTCCAGCTGCACATTATTCAATGGGTGGTATAAAAACTAACATGGAAGGTCAAACTTCAATTAAAGGTTTGTATGCTATTGGTGAAGTTGCTTCAACAGGGTTGCATGGGGCAAATAGATTGGCAAGTAATTCTTTGCTTGAATGTGTTGTTTGTGCTTATGAATTATCTAACTTTTTGACTTTCACAAATTTGGATTCTCCATCACAGATGGATAAATCAATTAAAGATACAATTGATAAATATTCTTGTGAATTGCCTGATGAAGATTACGATGTAGATGGTTTAAAAGAAAAAATCCAAGATATAATGTGGGAATATGTGGGTATTTTGAGAGATGAAAAATCTTTAATGACCGCAAAAGAAAAACTTGAAGAGTTGAGAAAAGATTTTCCTATTCAAATTAAATATGAAAATAAACATGAATATGAACTTAGAAATATGTTTGTAGTTGCAGATTTAATCATAAATTGTGCATTAGAAAGAAAAGAATCAAGAGGTGCACATTATAGATTAGATTATGTACAAACTATGGAAGAAGCTGTACATACACAAATTGTAAAAGGTGAAAAAGAACCGAAATTTGTAAAATAGAAAAGAAAGAAGTGCTATGAATAATTTATTACAAGATTTTATTATTGAAGATTATATTAAATCAGCTTTAAAAGAAGATATTGGTTATGGTGATATAACAACTGATTTTTTGACAGAAGAGTCTGAAGAAATTTGTGCAAATTTAGTTACTAGAGAAGACGGGATTTTGTGTGGCTCTCATATTTTTGAAATGGTGTTTAAAATATTGAGTCCTGATATGTCTGTTACTTTTTTCTTTAATGATGGAGATGAAATTAAAGCAGGCGATAAGATTGCAAGAATTTGTGGTTCTGCAAGATTTTTGTTAAATGGTGAAAGAGTTGCATTGAATTATATGCAAAGAATGAGTGGTATAGCAACTGAAACAAATAAGTACGTAAAAGCATTGGAAGGCTCAAAAGCAAAAATTGTTGATACAAGAAAAACTACGCCAAACTTTAGAATGTTTGAAAAATATTCAGTAATTTGTGGTGGTGCATCTTTGCATCGTTTCAATCTTTCTGATTGCGTAATGATAAAAGATAATCATATTAAATTTGCTGGTGGAATAAAAAATGCAGTAGAAAAAATTAGAAAATATGTATCTCACGCACATAAAATAGAAATTGAATGTGATACATTAAAACAAGTAAAAGAGTCATTAGAAGCTAATGCAGATATTATTATGCTTGATAATATGCGATTAGAAGAAATGAAAGAAGCTTGCAAAATTATTGACAGGAAAGCAATTGTAGAAGCAAGCGGAAATGTGAAATTAGATACAGTTAAAGCAATTGCTGATTGTGGTGTTGATGTTATTTCATCAAGTGCAATTGTTGCAAAAGCAAAAACATTAGATATCGGTTTAGATTTTTAAAAATTTTTATTTGATTTTTCCATTTAATACGTTTTCAACGAATTCAGCAACAAAATCGTTGTTTGGATGGTATATGAATGGATGATGATTGTGTGAGTCTGTACCCCCTGATAAAAATAGAGAATTCTTTTTTGCAAAATCAGACAAATTATTATAAATTATGTCTGCTCTTTTTGTAACAGAATCATCAGGGTTGAAATGATTATTTTCCATTAATTTGTAAAATTTGTTTGGAGCATATTGGTGGTTAGCTTCAAAACCGTCAATTCCCAATTCTTTTAATTTCATCAATTTTTCTTCTGGAATTGGAGCATAAAAAGATTTTAGCGGGTGTGTTAATGATGCTTTTCCACCAGCTTTGTGAATAGCGTTAATTACTGTTTCAAGGTCAAGAGAATCGCAATGGTCATAATGACTCTTTTTGATGGTTTCACTTGATATATTCATAAGAGCATCAATAGCGTGTCTTACTCCGCTTACTCCTGCCATTGTTTTTATATCTTGTTTCCCATGAGAATTTTTAAGCTGCCAATCAATTAAGTCATTAATTGTGTAGTTTGTACCTCTTCTTAGATTACTTTTATCAATAAGTTTTTGTATAGTATTTGTTCTTTTGTCTTTTAAGTCGTTTAATAATTTGCAAAAATCGTTGTCAAAAGGATTGATTGCAAGTGCTGTAACGTCAAAATGGTTTCTTAGTGGTTCTAAAATATTAGAGTTTACACTCATTTCTGTTCCAGCTACAAATTTAAGATTTTTATATTTTTTAGGATTTTGTGCAATTATCTTGATTGCTTCTTTACATCCATCTACATTGTCGTGATCTGTCAAGGCAATTGTGAATGGTGGTATAGACTTGTCGCTATTTTTTGATGCGATTAAATCTGCATATTTTGTTGCGTTTTCTAAAAATTCGGAAACACTTGCTCTGCCGTCAGAAAAATTTGAATGTGAATGTAGGTTTACTCTAAAAGTTCCATCTACAAAGTTTGAATAATAATCTTTTAAATTGTTTGCATCTTTTAGATAATTAATAAATTCACCTTCGTTTTTAAATTTATCTAATGATTGCGCTTGTTTACTTATGTTGAAATTTTCGGGTTTAAATTTATTGATTAAAGTTGAAAATTCTTCTGGACCTACAATGCTATTTAAATCTTCTGTTTTGCATTTGATACCTTCTTTTTCTAAAGATTTTAAAATTGAATTTTTAAAATCGATATCAATATTAATAGGTTTTTTAGGTGCTTTTTTGATTATTCCAATAACGATAATTCCACTAGTAATAGCTGTAGCACTTGCAATAATTGGTGCAGCTTTTTTAAGATTGCTATTTTGTTTGTTTTTTGTTTTTGAAGTTTGTTGTGAAAAATGTGGAATTGTGTATTCTTTTATAGAGTTTATTTTCATATTCTATTCCCTTTAATTAAAACCATTGTTTTGAATACTCGAAATTCTCAATTTTATGTCCCTAATAAACTACTATAAATGTCTTTTGCAAAGCTTTAGGATTTTTTTATTTTAAATCTGTAAATAATATAATTTGTTATTTGAGTAATAATAATTTTACATTTTTTTACAAAGGAAAGTGTTATGTGAATTGGTTTTCAGGCTTGTGTGGATTTTTAAAATTTATATTGGCAATTTTTGAGATTGATTTGTTTTTATGTATATGTGTAGTGTAGATTAAAGGCTTTTTATGTATAACGATATAGGTTATCAAAGTCAATATAAAGAACCACGCTTCGGTGATAAGATGAAAGGCTATTTTTGGGGGGCTATCGCAGCCTCTGCGACAGAAGGTGCTGGCTATGTTGGCAAGTTGGCTACTGATCGTGCTATTAATAGTCTTTCAGAAATATCAGCTGACGAATTTTTTTCTATAGCCGATGCTGTTGATAAAGCATGCAAAGAGAAGAAAATAGTTAATAATATTGAATTTCCTACTGAAAATTGCTTATTAGCTTTTAAAAATTTGGGTCATAAGTTAAACACAAAAAATAAGTTGAGTAAAACATTAGATTCTATTTTTAGATTTAAAGGTGCATCGTTTTTACCTGTTGCAGTTCCACTTTTAGCTATACCAGCAGCATTTGTTGCTTTCTTTGATACTAAAAAAGCTCCAGATGAACAACCTGTTAGCAAATTTGATGAAGTAAAAACTTTTATAAGAGATAATGCAGGAGTTTTAACTTTTGCAAGTCTTTTACCTTGTCTTTTAGAATCGGGTGTAGCAGCGATAAAAGGTGGAAAATTTGCTAAAAAATTATTAAGTCCAGAGCTTGCTAAAAGAGTTGCTAAAACTAATGCATTAAGTTTTGTTGGAGAACTTATATCTTCTGCTGGTTTAGCTTGTGCAGTAAGTGTTGCAAGAGATGTAAAAGATACTTTTGCTCAAAGAAAATCTATTTATGATGAACAATATGAAGATGGATATTACCAAGATGGGTATTATCAAGACGAACAAGGTTATTACGATGAACCTTATTATGATGACCCTTATTATAATGATTCATATTATGAAAATCCATACGAAGAAGATGAAGCATTTGTTAATTCACAGTATTATCAAAAACACGCAAAAAATAAATAAGCTATCTTTTTAATACATTTCTGATTTGTAATTTTCGATAAGTTTTTGATTGTATTCGTTCGCTTTATCGACAACTTTGAACATTAAATCTATTGTTGAAGTTTCGCCTTCTTCTTTAACTTCTTTTGAAAAACTTGCTAATTTTTCTCTTAATTCAGGTGGAATTGTTTCATTATCAGATAGTTTATCTGCAAAATTTGCTAACGCTTCTAACATTCCACCAGTTGAGTTGTTTCCTTTTGCAGCATCAAAATCGTTCACAAATTCTGCAAGTTCTTCAGTTGTTGCACCCTCTATAATAGTGCCTAAATCTTCACGTTTAATATTTGGGTTCAAACCTACTGTTGCAAGCATCAATAATCCAAACATTAAATCATTTATGGCTTTAGTTTTTAAATCATCTTTTGTCAAACAAGATGGGTCTGTTACTTTGTTTAGTGCTTCAAGGTCTTTTTCGTCATCGCAACCTCGAAAGTCCATATATTCTTTATAAAGTTCTGTCGCTTCATTTGAATTTATATTTTTTCCAGTTAGTGTTTGATAATCTTTGCTAAAGTCTTCAAGTGTTGAAACTTTTGATTTTGCCATAAGTTTAAAACTGTTTTCTTTTGAAAAATTGTAATCTAATAAATTAGCGTTATCGCTAATAGCCACTTCTTCTGCTGGTTTTGTTGCAACAGAATTCACGTCCATAATAGACGCAAGAGGATTTACGGATTCCATTCCGATTAAATCTATCATAACCTACTCTCCATATTATCTTTATATTTTTATATTAAATAAGAATATAGAGTTTTTAATCGTATATAAAGAGTATTTTATTTATTGTTTGCTATTGCGGTGTTCATTTCCATGATAATGTTTAAATTTTTCATTAATTTGTTAAACATTTCAAGAGTTAAACTTTGTGCACCGTCTGAAACTGCTTTGTCAGGATTATTGTGAACTTCAATTATCAATCCGTTTGCGCCTGAAATTAATGCGGCTTTAGACATTGGTTCAACTAAATATCTTCTACCTGTACCGTGACTCGGGTCTACTACTATTGGTAAGTGAGAATATTTATGAATAATTGGAACAGCAGATAAGTCTAGTGTGTTTCTTGTGTAAGTAGAGTCTATGCCTTTTATTCCTCTTTCGCAAAGGATTACGTTTGGATTACCTGCATACATAATGTGTTCTGCGGCTAATAAAAATTCTCTGATTGATGCTGCTGCACCTCTTTTTAGCAATACTGGTTTTTTGTATTTTCCAACTGCTTTTAACAATTTGAAGTTTTGCATATTTCTTGCACCAATTTGAATAATATCTGCGTATTCTTCAACAAGTGGTAAGTCAAGAGTGTCCATTACTTCTGTGATTATTAATAAACCTGTTTTTTCTCTAACTTTAGCAAGATATTCTAAACCTTTTTCTTCTAATCCTTGAAAATCATAAGGGGAAGTTCTTGGTTTGAAAGCTCCACCACGTAAAATTTGAGCACCTGCAGCTTTTACAGAGTTTGCGATTTCTAATAATCCGTCATAATCTTCAACACTACAAGGTCCTGCCATAATTACTGGTTTGTTGTCTCCACCAATTTTTATACCGTTTCCTAACTCAATTACGCTATCTGCTTTTTGAGATTCTCTGCTTGCCATTTTAAATGGTTCTTGGATAAGTTTTACTTCTCTAACGCCATCTAAAGAAGCGATTGATTGAGGTTGAACTAATCTTTTATCTCCGATAGCGGCGATTACTGTTAAAACATCACCTAAGTTTAAATTGATTTTGAAACCGTTTTCTTTTAATCTGTTTACAACTTTATCTATTTGTTCTTGAGTTGCATCAGATTCCATTATAATAATCATATTTCTACCCCTTTTCTATAGTATAATTATAACAACAACAAATTTTTATGTCATGAAGTTTGAATATTTATTAAAACGGAGTCGTTATGAAAAAGGTAATATATTTCGGTCAAAAGGGGTCGTATTCTGAAAAAGCAATGTTAGAAGTTCAAAAATTATATGATTTTTCTGATTATGAATTAGACTCATCAAGTTATATTGATGAAATAATTAAAGAAGTTGAATGTTCAGATGATGTAGTTGGCGTTCTTCCTATTGAAAATTCTATTGAAGGTATTGTTCGAGAAACTGTTGATAAATTAATTCAAGCTGATGATACTGTAAAAATTTTTCAAGAAATTGTATTGCCGATTTCTCATTGTTTGATAAACAGAACTGGAAAAATCGAAGATGTGAAAACTGTTCTTTCACATCCTCAAGCATTGGCTCAATGTAGCGGATATATAAAAAAACTTGGTAATAAATTTGGGTATATTGTAAAAAAACAAACTGCTGTTAGCACTTCAGAAGCTGTTAGATTATTGGATAATTTGGATGATTCTTATGCTGCTATTGCAAATAAAGAAGCAGCTAATATTTATTCTAAAAACGTTATTGACGAAGGTATAAATGATGAAACAGATAATAAAACAAGATTTATTTGTATCGGTAAAAAATCAACTCAAAAAACTCAAAATGATAAAACTTCTTTTGCTTTTGCAACTCAAAACAAATCAGGGGCATTAGTTGATGTTTTGGATATCTTGAGAACGAATAAAATTAATATGTCGCATATTGATTCAAGACCTTCAAAAAAAGTTTTAGGTGAATATATTTTTTGTATAGATATTGATGGACATATTGATGATGTTTGTATAAAATCATCTTTAGAAGAAATAAAAAAGCAAGTTAAGTATTATAGATTTTTTGGTTCATATTCAATAAATGATATAGCAGGTTAGGAAAATATGTTTGAAAATTATTATTCAGAACAAATAAAATCAACGCCATCTTCTTTTATTAGAAGTATTTTCGGGCTATTAAAAAATCCTGAAATAATATCTTTTGCAGGTGGAATGCCAAATCCGATTTCTTTTCCGCAAGAAGAATTAAAAGAATCTATGACAAGAATTACAGAAAAATATCAAGATAAACTTTATCAATATTCAACAACATTAGGTATTGATTCTTTGCGTCAGTATATTGCAAAATTATATGTAAACCGTTACGGAATGAATATTACTGAAAAAAATGTCGTTATCACAACAGGTTCTCAACAAGCTGTTGATATCTTGGGTAAAACTTTTATAAATAAAGATGATTCCGTGTTGATAGAAAAACCTACTTTTTTAGGCTTTTTGCAAATCTTTTATTATTATGGTGCAAATTTTGTCCCTGTAACGTTAAACGATTATGGCTTGGATATAGACGAATTGAAAGCAAGTGTCAAAAGTCATAAACCAAAATTAGCTTACTTAATTCCGAACTTTCAAAATCCAACAGGTATAACTTATTCTAAAGAAAATAGAGAAGCCGTTTTTGATGTTTTAAAAGATGAAGATACAATTATTGTGCAAGATGACGCTTATGGTCAATTATATTTTGATAAAAAATACAAATTGCCTTATATCGGTGAAACAGATATAAATAAAAATATTTATTTAGGTTCGTTTTCAAAAATTGTTTCTCCAGGGTTGAGAATGGGTTATATTATTGCAAATGAAGAAATTGTAAAAAAAATAGAAGTTGCAAAACAAATGGCAGATGCACATTCAAGCGTTTTAAATCAATATTTGATTTTAGATTATATGCAAAATAACGATACAGAATCTCATATAGAAAAAATTAGAGAATTATATAAAAAACAAGCAAATGCAATGATTGAAGCAATAAAGAAAAATTTTGGTGATACGGTTTCTTATACAGAACCAAAAGGTGGAATGTTTACTTGGGTAACTTTGCCAAAAGATAAAGATGCACTTGAATTATTTGAAAAAGCAGTTGGGAAAAAAGTTGCATTTATTCCAGGGAAACCGTTTTATACAATTGAAGGTATTAATAATACCCTACGATTGAATTATTCAAATGCAAATAAAGAAAATATAGAACTTGGTATAGAACGCTTGGCGGAAGCATATTCCGAATTGTAAAAAGAAATATAAGTTATGATGATTGGTATGAGGAAATTTATGAAAAAAATATTTTTAGCAATATTTATTATTTTAAGTTTTGTGCAAACATCTTTTGCATCACAAATTTCGTGTGATAAAAGTGATTTTGTCCCTGTTTCATCAGTTATTTATGATGCTGCTTATGATATTCGTTATTATTCAGATAATAATTTTACAGGAGGAAGGATAAGAGGTTATAATGCACCTGTTGCATATATGACAAAAAAATCATTAAATGCTCTTTCGGTAGCGGCTGAAATTTTAAGAAAGCAAGGGTATCGAGTTTTAATTTGGGATACATATAGACCTCAAAAAGCTGTAGATAATTTTGTTGAATGGATTAATTCGCCTGAAAACATTGGTGATAAAAGTTTTTATCCTAATCTTAAAAAATCAGATTTGCTAGAAGGTAATTATATAATGTCAAAGTCTGGTCATTCACGTGGTTCAACAGTTGATTTAACTATAATAAAAAAAGATGGTTCTTTTGTTGATATGGGTGGCACTTTTGATTTATTTAGTGAAGTATCTCATCCAGATTATAAAAAACTTACACGACAACAAAAGAAAAATAGAGCAATATTAAAAAATGCAATGGAACAGGCTGGGTTTAACGGAATAGACTCTGAATGGTGGCATTTTACATTGAAAAATGAACCTTATCCTGATACATATTTTAATTTTGATATTGAATAAATAATATTGATAAATTTTAAGTAGCAAATTTTCTTTTTTTCATGTTTTATCTTATTATAATTTTGTGAATAATTTTTGGAGTTTATCAATGGAAATTAATTTTGCTGCTCAAAATGTATTTAAAGGAAACAATATTAACAATAGTCATCAAGTTGTAAAACATCAGGTTGATATGTCGCAAAAATCAGATTGTTTCTGTAAGTCTGTAAACACAGATGTTAATGTAAATAAAGATTTTGAAGGAATAAAAATTGAAAAAAGTTTCTTCGGCAAAACGAAAAAAGGCGAACGCACACAACTTTATACAATAACTAATAAAAATGGTGCAAAAGTTTCTTTATCAACATTTGGTGCAACGATAACTTCAATAAAAGTTCCTGATAAAAACGG
>JAZLGV010000010.1:0-35930 GCA_045616505.1 Candidatus Gastranaerophilaceae bacterium
TATATATTTTAAATAATTTAATCCATCCATAATAAGCAAAAAAAATTGTTAGAAAATCTCTAAAACAAAGATAAATAAAGATAAAAGAGATGTAGAAAAAATGTAGAAAAATGTAAATAAAAAGAGTAAAAAAGTAGAAAATTTTAAAAAAAGAAAAAAAATGTAGAAAAAAATAAGTTTTCTACATTTTTATAAAAGTTTTCTACAATAATATAAAAAATTTTTATGTTACTATAAAAAAAGGAAGAAAAGAGAAGGAGCACCCCGAAAAGATGGAAAAATATTTTATAACAACTGCAATAGATTATGTAAATGGAGCACCTCATATAGGTCATGCTTATGAAAAAATTGTGTCTGATGTAATTGCTAGACATTACAAACAAAGATGTGATGAAGTATTTTTTCTTACGGGTACTGATGAACATGGTATAAAAATTCAAAAAACAGCAAAAGAAAATGGAAAAACTCCAAAAGAATTATGCGATGAAAATTCTTCTAAATTTAAAGAAGCTTGGAAAGCTTTAAATATGGAATATAATCATTTTGTTAGAACAACAGATGAACAACACGAAAGAGTAGTTCAACATATTTTTAAAAAACTTCAAGAAAATGGAGATATTTATAAACATTCATACAAAGGTTTGTATTGTAGTGGATGTGAAACTTTTTTGAATGAAAAAGATTTAACAGAAGATGGATGTTGTCCAATTCACGGAAAAAAACCTGAAATAATAGAAGAAGAAAATTATTTCTTTAAACTTACAAAATATAAAGAACAAATTGCTCAACATATAAAAGATAATAAAAATTTTATAGTTCCAGAATATAGAGCTCAAGAAGTTTTAAACCAATTAGAAAATATAGAAGATATTTCAGTATCTCGTGCAAAAACTAATGTATCTTGGGGTATTCCAGTTTTAGATGATGAAACTCAAACAATTTATGTTTGGATTGATGCTCTTTCAAACTATATTACTGCATTAGGTTATGATGTTGATGAACAATCTCAAGAATTTAAAAAATATTGGCCAGAAGCACATCATATAATAGGAAAAGATATATTAAAATTCCATAGTATTTATTGGAGTGGTTTCTTACTAGCTTTAGGACTTCCATTACCAAAACAATTATTTGTTCATGGTTTTATAAATATAAATCAAGAAAAAATGTCAAAATCTTTAGGTAATGTAATTTCTCCTATAAATATTTTGAAAAATTGGGAATTAGAAAAACCTGATGCTTTCAGATATTATATGGCAACTGCAGCACCAATCGGAAAAGACGGAAATTTCTCTGATGAAGATTTTAAAGAAAAAGTAAATGCTGATTTAGCAAATAATATGGGTAATTTATTGAATAGAACATTATCTATGTTAGTAAAATATTTTGATGGAGAAATAAAAGCAGAATTTAAAGGAAAAAATACAGTAGATACAAAAGAAGTAATTGAAAATGTTAAAAAACATTTTGATAATTTTGAAGTACAAGAGGCAGCACAAGAAATTATTTCTTTGGTAGATAAAACAAATAAATATGTTGCAGATAATGCTCCTTGGACATTAGCAAAAGAAGAAAAAATGACTGAATGTGGTCAAGTTTTGACAAACGTTTTAGAAATAATGTGTGTTGTATCTTCTTTAATTTATCCATATTGTCCAAATATAGCAAAAGATATGGCAGCTCAATTAAAATATGATATTGATACAAAATTAGATGAAATAAACTTAGAAAACGTAATTAGTGTAGGTAAATTAATTTCAAAAGAAGAAATTAAACCGGTATTTTTACGTTTAGATTCTGAATTTGCAAAAAAAGATAAAAAATAAAAATTCTAAAATAAAGTTTGTTGTGCAGAATTAGTTTTATATCCTAAGTATCTCATTGCTTCAGGAGAAACTTTTCTGCCTCTTGGAGTGCGTTGAATAAAACCTGATTGAAGTAAATAAGGTTCTGAAACATCTTCTAATGTTCTTGAATCTTCACCAAGAGCAGCAGCAATAGTTTCAATACCAACAGGTCCGCCATCAAATTTTTCAATGATAAGTTTTAAAAGACTTCTGTCAGTGCTATCAAGTCCCATTTCATCAATTTTTAATATATTTAAAGATTCATTTGCAATATTTTCTGTAATTTCGCTGTTGTATTTTACAAGAGCAAAATCTCCAACTCTTTTTATAAGTCTATTTGCAATACGTGGAGTTCCTCTAGAACGTCTAGCTATTGCAATAGCACCTTCTTTTGTAATTTCTATATTTAAAATACTTGCAGTTCTTTCAATAACTTTTGCAAGTTCTTCTGTTGTATAAAATTCAAGTCTGTGAATAATTCCAAATCTATCTCTTAATGGTCCTGATAAAGCGCCAGCTTTTGTAGTTGCACCAATAAGAGTAAATTTAGGAACAGGAACACGCAAAGTTTTTACACTTTGTCCTTTTCCAGTTGTCATATCAAGAGTAAAATCTTCCATTGCTGGATATAAAATTTCTTCTGCAATTTTGTTTAGTCTGTGAATTTCATCAATAAAAAGAATTTCACCGCCTTTTAAAGACATTAAAATACCAATAATATCTCTAGGTCTTTCAAGTGCAGGAGCAGAAGTTATTTTTATATCTACATTCATTTCTTGAGCAATAACACCTGCAAGAGTTGTTTTTCCAAGTCCTGGAGGTCCATAAAAAAGCAAATGGTCAAGAGGAAGTTCTCTTTTTTTTGCTGCTTCAATACTTATTTTTAAAGTTTCTTTTAAATTTGATTGACCAATATAATTTTCAAAAGTTTTTGGTCTGATATTATTTTCAAAACTTTTGTCAAATTCGTTTATTTCTGGTTTTATATCAACTATTTTTTGTTGAATATTATTAAATTTTTCATCATCTGAAATAATTGCCATAAGATTATTATACTATATAAAAATGTTTTATGTATAATATAAAAGAATAATAAAAGGGGGTAAAAATGGTAAAAGTTTCAGAAAGAGTTGAAAAAATTCCACCATATTTGTTTGCAGAGATAGATAAAAAAATAGCAGCAGCAAAAGAAAAAGGTGTAGATATTATAAGTTTGGGTATTGGTGATCCTGATAAACCAACAATTCAATCAGTTGTTGATGAAATGCACAAAGCAATAGATAATCCTAAAAATCATGATTATCCTCCTTATGCAGGTACTGATGAATTTAGAGAAGCTGCAACAAAATGGATGAAAAAAAGATTTAACGTTGAATTAGATGCAAAAAAAGAAATGATTTGTAATATAGGTTCAAAAGAAGCTATTGCTCATGTTTTCTTTGCTTTTGTAGATGCAGGAGATTATACATTAATTCCTGACCCTGGATATCCTGTTTATAAAACAGCAACAATTTTTGCAGGTGGAAATCCTTATTCAATGCCTCTTTTAGAAGAAAATAACTTTTTACCAGATTTTGATAAAATTCCAGAAGATATTGCAAAAAAATCAAAAATTATGTTTTTAAACTATCCAAACAACCCAACAGGTGCTGTTTGTGATTTGGATTTCTTTAAGAAAGCAGTAGATTTTTGTAAAAAATATGATATTTTACTTTGTCATGACCAAGCATATTGTGAAATGACTTATGATGGTTATAAAGCTCATTCTATTTTCGAAATAGAAGGAGCAAAAGATATTGCAATAGAATTTTTCTCTCATTCAAAATCATATAATATGACAGGATGGAGAGTTGGTTTTGTTTGCGGTAATGAAAAATATTTAAAAGCATTAGGAACAATAAAAAGTAATATAGATAGTGGTACATTTAAAGCTATTCAACAAGCAGCAGCAGTTGCTTTTGACGCTCCAAAAGAACAAATAGAAAATTTAACAAAAATGTATCAAGAACGTAGAGATGTAATGGAAGCAGGTTTGAGAGAACTTGGTTGGAACATTAAAACTTCAAAAGCTACTTTTTATTTGTGGTTGAAAGTTCCTCAAGGTTTCACTTCAGAAGAATTTGCGACAATATTATTAGAAAAAGCAGGTATTGTTGTTCCTCCTGGAATTGGTTATGGTAAATATGGTGAAGGCTATTTCAGAATTGCTTTAACTCAAGAAGTTCCAATTTTGAAAAAAGCAATTGAAAGAATGAAAAACGCAGGCATATCTTATAACATGACTAAATAAAAAAGGAAAAATAAATATGGAAAATATGATTTTTAAAAGAACAAGCGTAAGAAGTTATACTTCTGAAAAAATAACAAGTGAAGAAATTGAATTATTGATGAAAGCTGCAATGGCAGCTCCATCAGGTTGTAACGCTCAACCTTGGGAATTTATCGTTGTTCAAAAAAGAGAAATACTTGATAAAATTATGCAAGTACATCCTTTTTCAACAATGTTAAAAGAAGCACCTTTGGCTATTGTTGTTTGTTCAAATAATGATAAAAGACCTCAATTTGTTCCACATGTTCAATTATGGCCACAAGATTGTTCAGCTGCAACTGAAAATATTCTTTTACAAGCTGCTGAAATGGGCTTAGGCGGTGTTTGGTTAGGTGTTCATCCTAGATATGAACTTCAAAAACCGCTTTCAGAAGTTTTGAATTTGCCGAATAATATTATTCCATTTTCAATAATTTCTATTGGTCATCCAAAAGGAGAAGTAAAACCAAAAGATAAATTTGATAAAACAAAAATACACTATGATACTTGGGAGGAAAAATAAATAATGACAAAAGTTGTTGTTATTACAGGAGCTACATCAGGACTTGGAAAATTATTAGCTGTTTATTATGCAAATCAAAATTGCCAAGTTTTTGCAGGTTATAGAAATGTGACTTTGAAAAAAGATTTAGCAGCAATTTCTGAAAATATAATTCCTTTTAGAATAGATATGTCTAAAAAATGGACAGTTCAAGAGGCAATTAAATTTATTAATACAAATACAGATCACGTAGATACATTGATAAACGCAGCCGGTTGTGTTGTTGCAGGTCCAATGGAATGTATAAATGTTGATAAAATAAGAGAACAATTTGAAGTAAATACTTTTTCACACGTAGAATTTACTCAAGGTTTGCTTGATTTGTTAGATGGTGGAAAAGTTATAAATATTAGTTCAATGGCAAGTTTTGGAATTTTTCCTTTTGTTGCTCCATATTGTGCTTCAAAACGTGCATTAGATATTTTATTTAATTCAATGTTAATTGAATGTGGGTTAAATATAAAATTTGTTTCGATTAAACCAGGGGTTATAAAAACTCCTTTGTGGGAAAAATCAATTGAAAATAATAAAGAAAATTTAGGCAAAAATGAAAAATATGCTGAAGAACAATCTTTCTTGATAAAAAATGCACAAAAGAATGCAGAAAAAGGTTTAGACCCAGTAAAAGTTATTGCTAAAATTTTAAAAGTAGAACAAATGGAAAATCCTAAACCAACTTATGTAATTGGAAAAGATGCAAAATTTGCTCAAATGATGTCTTATTTGCCTTTGTCATGGCAAAATGCACTTGTAAAAACAGCACTTGATGTAAAAATGAAACTTTCAAAATAAAAATTTATTCAATCAACGTTCCATTTTCTATTTTGAAAAGTTTAACATCTTTCAAAAACTTTTTGTCGAATAATAGCGTATCTACACTCGTGATAATTGTTTGAATATTTTCTTTTATTGTAGAAAGTAAGAAGTTTTGTCTTAAATCATCAAGTTCTGCAAGAACATCATCAAGTAACAAAATTGGAGTATCTCCAATTTTTTCTGTAATAATATCAAGTTCTGCTAGTTTTAGTGATAAAACAACAGTTCTTTGTTGTCCTTGAGATGCAAATTTTGAAGCATCTTGATTATTTATACAAAAAATAATGTCGTCTTTATGAGGTCCGACAAGAGTTTGACCTCTAATAATTTCAAGTTCTCTGCGTTCTTGTTGTTTTTGTTTATATTTTTCTAAAATTTGTTCAATTTCTGTTTCTTCTTCTAAAAAATTGCAGGAATAAGAAATAGAAAGTTCTTCACTTCCACTAATTGTAAGATGTTTTTGTTGAGTTATTTTTTCTATCTCTTTTAAAAATTTCTTTCTTAAAAAGATAATATTACTTCCTAAAATAGCAAGTTGTTCATCATAAACATCGAGTAATGTTGAATTTCCGTCATAGTTTTTTAGATAATTATTTTTTTGTGTGCGAATTTTATTATATTTTGAAAGTCTGTCATCATAAGCTGGATAAATTTGTAAAATGGCAGTATCAAGCCAACTTCGGCGATTTTCAGGTGAACCTCTTAAAAGTAACAAATCTTCTGTTGAAAATAAAACTGTTTTTAAAATTTGTTTAAATTCTTTCGGACGTGTTTTTACTTTGTTTATTTTTACTTCTCTTTTTTTGTCAGAGGTGTATGAAAAATCAAGTTCTATTTCTGTGTTTTTTGTGATTTCTGCATTGATTTCAACAATATTTTTTTGAAATTTTATTAATTCTAAATTGTTTGAAGTTCGTTGAGTTTTTAAAGAAGATAAGAAAAAAATACTTTCAAGAATATTTGTTTTTCCTTGAGCATTTTTTCCTATAATTAAATTTTTATTATCTTCAAATAAAAGTTCCAAGTCTTCACAATTGCGATAATTTTTAAGTTTTAATTTTTTGATTTTCATAGAAAAATTATAGCATGTATAAAAAGTTTCTTAATTTTTTATACAAACTTGAGCAGAAATTTGACCAAAAATATAATCTTTTATTCTGATATTTGTAAAACCGATATTTTCATATTTTTCACAAAGTTCAATAGGAGAAGGAAAATCATCATTTGATTTTGCAAAATATTCGTAAGGGAAAGAGTTTCCGTGAAAAACTTTTCCTAAAAATTTTACCCAATATTTCATATATGGTTTTAGAAAAATATTTGCTAAAAAACAAGGTTTTCCTAAATCTAAATTAATAAAGATGCCGTCTTTTTTTAAAACCCTATAAATTTCTTTTAAAACAGTATTAATATTTTCAACATTTCTAAGTCCGAAAGAAATAATACAAACATCAAAAAAATTGTTATCAAAAGGAATTTGTTCGCAATCTCCTTCTGTGAAAGTTATATCTTTATATCTGCTTTTTGCAATTTCAAGCATAGAAGAAGAAAAATCAATACCAAAAACTCTTGCTTCTGGATAAGATTTTTTTATTAAACCTGCAATATCACCAGTTCCTGTGCATAAATCAAGAACTTTTGAAAATTTAGTATTTTTTAAAGGTTTTAAAATATCTTTTTTAATTCTTTTATGTTGCCAAAGGCTAATTATATCGTTTAAGTTGTCATAATCAAACGATATTGTATTAAATATTTTTTTTATATTTTCTGGAGTTTTTTTCACTTTTATTTTTTAAAATAATCACAAATTAAAGTTTTTTTCTTAGGTAAGATTTTAAATAAATTATTGACGATATTATCATTTTCAATATCTTTAAGTTGTTTGTTAAGTTCAGCTTTTTCTATAACAACTTTGTTGTATAAATCAGAACAAATTTTTGAACTATCAACATGAGAATCTAATTTTTTTAGTTGAAGTTCTTTTTGTAAAATACTAGATTTTAATTCGATGATTTTTTCTTTTTTGTTCACGGGGGATTATCCTTAAAAATATTACTCAACAATAAAAACATAATACTTTCAAAAAGTTTTTTAATCCACCGAAAAGTCGATTTGAAACATGTTTTATTGAAAAATGCGTGATAATAATAAAAAACAGATTTAGAAAAGTTAACAATGTTAAAATTTGTCTTTACAATCGTAATAATATATGAAAATATTCCATATATTTGCTAAAATATACAAAGAAAAAATTGTGGGGAAAGAGAAATTAATGGTAGATTTTGAAGAAAATATACAAGAGAGTTTTAATTACATTGCAGAAGCTCTTGATTCAATGCGTGCACAAACAGCAGTAAACGCAGGTAATACTGATAGATTAATGACAGAAATCAGCAATAGTCTTGATAAAATTAACAATGACGAAACAGCTGATTTGATGAAAGAATTTTTAGTTGAGTTAAAAAGAGGAATTGACGAACGTCAAAGATTTTTAGCTCAAAGATTTGAACAAATAGATAAATCTTTTCAAAATATTCAAGATACAACTGACAAACAACTTACAGGTAGTGAAATAAAAGAACTTTTTGAAATTATCGCAACGAATTTGAACGGTGTTTCAAGAGATTTTTCTATCCAAAGAGATTTGATTACAAATGTTGAAATAAAAGTTGAAACATTACAAAAAGATGAGTCTAAAAAAGATGAAATTATGCGTGGTTTATCTCAATTAAAAAATGAGATGGAACGTATAAATAATGGATTTGAATCTACTGTTTTAAATTTAAATGCAAACTTTAAAGATTTTTCAGAATTGTTGAAAAATTTAGATTCAACAGAAAATTTTGCAAATTTGAAAAAAGATATTGAAAATATTTTCTTATCATCAGATGCTATTCTTTCTACAATGCAAGTAATTGACCACAAAAAAAGAGAACTTGAAGAAACAATAAATACTTTTGTTACAAAAGAAGATTTTAAATTAGAAAGAGAACAAGTAGCTCAATTAATTTCTCAAAATATGAAAATGGCAGATTTTGTAGAAAAATTGCCAAACCAAAATAATTTCAAAACCCTTACAGAAAAATTAGATTCAAGTATCAGTGTAATAAACGCATTGAAAAATATGCTTTCTGAAACAGGAAAACAAAACCAAGAAATGCTTATTGCACAACTTGATAATTTGGAAACAAAAATCTTAAATATTTCTTCAGAAGAAGAATTTATTGGTTTCAGAAAAGAACTTTCTGCTTTTGCAAAAGAAGTTATGGAAAGTACAAATTTAATTCGTTCTGATTTGGCAGATACAAATCAAGGTTTAAAAAGTTTGTATGAATTTTTAAACACAATGGATATTAAAAATTCATTCTTAAACTTTACAGAAATCACAAAAACCACAGAAAAAGAATTAAAAGAAAATATCGTAACTTGCACAAATGTTTTAACAAGCGAAATGGCAAAAAAACAAGACGCAACAAAAGCTGATATTCAAAAAGGTGTAGATAAAGTTAGAGATTCGTTGAATGAAGTAAAACAATATTTAGATGAAAAATCTGATGAAAATCTGTCTTTAGTTGTTGAAAGTCTTGATAAAACAACAGAAGATATTTCTCTTGCAGTAAAAGATATAAATACAAATACAGACGAAAAGGTTCTTTCTTTGTCTGATAGTATAAAATCTATTCCTTCAAGTCTTTCAGCAGTAAGAGATGATTTGCAAAAAAGCTCAGTAAATAACAGAACTATTTTAGAAACTAAATTAAATAAAATTCCTGAAAAAGTAGAATTATCAAAAACAGAAATCACAGAAAATATAGATACAAATACTCAATTGTTAAACGAAAGATTTGATGAAACAATTGAAAAATTAGAAAATACAAAAGAAGATTTACAAGCTTCTGCTCAAAGTAATTTAATAAAAATCCAAGAAAAAATTTCTTCTGCTGCAGAAGAAATTATCGCTTCAAAAAATGCAATCCAATTAGCATCAAGCGAAAATGTTACTGTTTTGGATAACAGAATGGGAAATTTGAAAGAAGAACTTTCAACTGCCGGTAATTTTATCATTCAAAATTCTCAAAAAAATCTTGAAAATATTTTAAATGATATAAGTAAAGTTCTATCTGAAATTACAGCAGTAAGACAAACTGTAGGCGATGCTTCTGTAAAAAATACTCAAACAGTAATAAGCAACTTTACAGAAATTGGTGACAGAGTTGAAGAAATTAAAAATGAATTAAACCAAAATTCAAAAGATAATTTAGAAAACATGCTTTCTATTATCGAAAATTTCTCTCAAGAAGTTATCAAATCAAAAGAAGCATTAGTAAGAGATTATGGCTCAAGTTCTCTTGAAATTAAAGAAATAATGGGCGGTTTGTCTTTGAAATTAAATTCTTTGCAAGATGTTTTGACTCGTGGTTATGAAGTGAATTTTGCAGAAATAAAGAATTTAGTTGAAGAATTAACAGTAATTGCACAAACTACACGTTCAACTTTTGAAAAAAATACAACATTTGGTTTTTCTGGTTTGAGTGCAAGTATTGAAGATATTTCTAACAAAATTTCTGTTGTTCAAGATGCTGCGGATGTTAAAAGAGATGCAACATTTGAAAAAATAACTGCATTGTTTGATAGAATTTCTCAAGAATTAACAGCTTCAAAAGGTTATTTATCAGATACATTAAAAGTAAATTACGAAGCGATTTGTGCGAATTTCCAAGAAATAGGAAAAAGAATTGACTCTTCAAGGGACAATATAAAATCAAGCATTAAAATTGATACGGATGAAATTAAAGAATCAATTAATTCTTTACCAGAAATAATTAAACAAAATCAAATTGAATTAGAAGAAGAAAAAAGAGTTTTAATTGACGAAAACTCAAAAAATATTCAAGATATTATTGAAAAAATACAAACATTATCTACAAATATTTTGACAAAAGATAATCCTTTTAAAGAAGATGTTTTCTATAATTTCGCAGAAATGAGAACACAAATTGGTACAATAAAAGGAGATTTTAATAAAGCAACTTTTGACCTTGATAATAGTGTTACAAACCAAATAAATACTTGTTTATCAAGTTTAGAAAATTTATTTAGCGGATATACAGAAAAATACACTTCTGCTTATGACGAATTAAAGGCACGTGTAGAAGATTATTATGTAGATGTTGATAGAATTGCTAATGAAACAGAAGAAAAATTAAAAACTTCATTAGCAGAAACTTATGAAATCAAAGCAGAAATCGTAAATCTTCAAGAAAGAATAAAAGAAGTAAAAGATGATCCAAAAAATTATGAAATAGCAGCAGAACTTCACAAAAGATTTGATAGAGTTTTGGCTGACATTACAAAATTAGAAGAAAATGTTTCAGAACAAACAGGAGCATCTGTTCAAAGTGTTCTTATGTCTTTGGATACAAAATTTGAAGGCATTATTTCAGAAATTCAAGAAAATAAAAATGCTGCATCTGTTCAATCAAAAGATATTTTAATTGATATTTCAGAAAAAGCTGAATCTTTGAAAAATCAATTAAATCTTACAAGTACAGATATAATAAATTCTTTCTCAACAAGAACTTCTGAACTTGCATCTATTGTAATTTCTTTCAATGAAAATATTGATAAAATTGCAAATATTAATTTTTCAGAAGAATTTTATGATGTAAGAAAAAAATTAGAAAAAGCTATTGAAATATTACCTACAACAGTTTCTACAGAAATTGAAAAAGGAAACGAAGCTCAAATAGAAAAACTTGCTACGGATTTTGTAAGTTTACAAGAAAAATTAGATTTAATTATTTCAAAAGTTTCTTCTGATAATACAAAAGAAATAAATGAATTAAAAGAAATTTTGACAGAAAGAGTAGATAATATTTCTTCAATAAACAACATTTTAGGTGCTGTTTTGCAACAGCTAAATGACATTGGGGAAACTTATACAACAGTAAAAGAAACTGTTACATCAATGAAGTCAGATATTATAAATAAGGTTTCATTAACAGAAGACAGTATTCTTCAATCTGCTGACGCTTTAAAAGAAGAATTGACTCAAAAAGCAACAGAATTACAAAATAAATCTACAACTGTTATTTTGGAAAAAGCTGAAGAATTGGCAGAAGATGTAAAAGCAGTTGCTTCTCAAGCTGTTTATCAATATAAAACAGAAACAAAAGAAGATATTGCGGATTTAAAAGATATAGTTTTATCAAATACAAATGATTACCAATCTTCTATTGATAGTGCAACAAACGCAGTAAAAGAAACAGTAATTCGTGCTAAAGATACTGTTTATACAAAAGTTCAAGAAAATAAAGATTATTTAGAACTTACAACACAAGAAGCAAAACAAGAAATTTTAGACAAAATTGATGTTGTAAAAGATTCTTTAACAAGAAATCAAGACGATACAAGATATACTGTAATTGATGAAATTAACAAAGCTTCAGATGAAACAAAAGCAACTATTGCTGAAAAAATTGAAGAACTACAAGAAGATACTAAAAAAGCATTAGTAAATAAACTTGTTGAATTTCAAGAAGAAGCAAGAGATAGTCTAGTAACAAGCGTAACTGACTTAAATGAAAGAAATAACGCAACAACTTTATATACAATAAAAGAAAACATCGCAAGTGTAAATGAACAATTAAAAACAGCATTACAAGATGATGCTTCTGAAACAAAACAAGAAATTTTATATAAAATATCAATTCTTTTGGAAGGTTTAGAAAAAATAAAAGAAGAAACAAATTCTTCAATGTTAAATATTCAAGAAAACCAAGAACAAAGAGGCGAAATTTTATCTGCAATATCTCAAAAACAAGGTGTAAATGCAGAAATTTTAGAAAAAATTATTGAAGGTCAAAATACAAATAAAATCACTATTATTGATGAATTAAAACAAATTCAGGAAGAATTGAAAACTTCTCTTCTTTCAGAAGTTGGTGAAGTTCAAGCAAAAAATAGTACAATTATTTTAAACGAATTACAAAAAGTGTTGAAAACTTTAACAGAAGAACTTTCAACAGAAATTGTAGATTCTCAAAATGCTTCAATAAACAATGTGTTTGAAGAAATAAAACATCTTCAACAATCTTTAGCTTCTCAAGTTCTTTCAAATATGAAAGAAAGCCAAGAAGAAGCAGCAAATTCTTTGATGGAAGAATTACAACAAATTAAACAAACTATTAGCGCTCAATCAATTTCTGATTTGACAGAACAACAAGAACAAAGTGCAAAAGAAATTTTGGCTCAAATAGAAGCTTTCCAAGAAAATACATCAACTCTTTTTGCAGATATTAATTCTCAACAAAAAGAAACTATGTCTGCATTTTTAGAAAAACTTGAAGATGTTCAAGCTGTTGATGAAGATGAAATAGAAGAAAAAGCAAAACAAAAACAAGCTTTGTTGTTAATACAAGAACAAATAGAAGATTTTAAAAGAGAAAACGATAATTATTTTGAAGATTTAACTATAAAACAACAAGAAATTTTAAATACAATTATTAGTGAAATAAAAGAAAGTCAAAATAATTCTGATATAAGTTTTGTTGAAGATTTAGAAAATAAACAAGATGAAAATACAAATATTATTTTGAAAGAATTAAATGAAATTCAAGAAAAAGCTCTTGAAAAAATTAATGAAATAAGAGAAAAACAAGAAACAAATTTTGAAAATATTATTTCTCAACTTCAACAAAATCAAGAACTTTCAAATGAAGAATTTTTTGAAGAATTAAAAGATAAATATTCAGAAAGTGCAAATTCAATTATTTGCGAATTGAAACAACATCAAGAAAATACAAAACAAGAACTTTTTGACAATATTGATGAAAAAGAAGAAGAAACAAGAGTATTCTTAATAAATGAATTAAAACAATTAAATTCACAACAAAAAGAAAGTTTAATTAGTTCTTTGTCTGTTGCACAAGATGAATTTAACCAAGAAATTATTAAAGCAATAAGAGAATTTGGTTTATCTACTGTAGATGAAATGTCTGCTAAACTTACAGAAGTAAATGAAGAAAATAAAGAAGTTATTAAAAACCAAGTAGAAAGTTTAGATAATACAGAAGAAATTAAAACTTTAATAGATGAATATTCTGAAAAATTTGATGATTTAACAACAACAACAAAAGAAGAATTTAAAGCTTCAAATGAAGAAGTTAAAACAATAATTGATAGTTATTTGAAAAACTTAGAAGATTTAACTTCCGAGTCAAAAGAGGATATTAAAGCTTCAAGTGAAGAAGTTAAAACTTTGATAGATAAATTTTCAGAAAATGTAGAAAGATTAGTTTCAACTTCAACAGAAGATTTTAAAGCAACAACAGAAGAAACATTTACAGAATTAAGAGAAGGTTTTAGTGAAAAACTTGAAGATAGTTTTGATAATTTAAAATCATTCTTAGATGTTTTAAGCGAAAAGAATAATACAGATCAAGCATTTGAAAATTTACGTTTAGATATTTATGACAAAATTTCAGAAATGACATCAGATATTGATTGTTCAATAAATTCTTTCAGCGTAAAAGAAGAATTGATGGATTTTTCAAATGAAGTTCAAAATTCTTTGGGTAATTTGTTTGATGAATTTAGAGATAATGTTTCAGATATGATTGATGAAAAAAATCCAACAGAAGAAATTTCATCAACATTAGAACATTTCCAAAATTTAATTTTAGAAAAAACAACTCAAAAATTAGATGAAGTTCAAGAAAAAATCTTAAATCAAAATGAAACATTAAATTTAGTATTTGACGAAGTAAAAAGTACAATAGCTGATTTAAAAGATAGTTATATTGAAACAAGCGTAAATTCAACTGCAGAAATGTCTTCTTTGTTGTTGGATATGCAAGAAAAAATTGATATTGTAAAAGAAAGTTTAGAAATTCTTACAAATAGTCAAAAACTAGACAATATTGAAGAAAAAATCAATGGTTCAAAAGAAGAATTATTGCAAGAGTTTAATGTAATTATCCAAAGAATGACAGAATTAGTTGATTTTTCTTTGATAACTGATAATCAAAAAACAATTAGAACAGATATAAAAAATCTATCTGATAAATTTGAAAAACTTTCTTCAGGAAATAAAGAAGATTTAACAAATAATATTGCTGAATTAGATAAAAAATTAGAATTAATTTCAAAAGATAATTCTGAAATTGAAGAAATTAAAGCTTTGAAACAAATTGTTGATATGATTAGAAAAGACCAAGCATTAAGTTCTACTCAAAACGACACACTAGAAGCTTGTAAAAAAATTCTTGAAACACAAAAAGGTGTAATAGAAAGAATAGGCGATATTGATAAAAATACATCTTCAAAAGAAGATATAAATTCTTTGTCAAAAGAAATAACTGCTCTTTTGTCAAAAGAAATATCAAATTCTAATGATTTAGCATCTAAATCTATAAATGAAGCAGGCGAAACTGTAAATACAAATGTTCAAGAAGCAAAAGATGAAATTTTAGAAAATTTAATTAATATCTTTACTCAAATTTCATTTGTGGCAGAGTCAGAAGATATCAAAGATTTTGTATCTGACAAAATAGATGAAATAAAAGAAGAAATTAAAAGAAAAATTCCAAGACGTTCTACTTCTGAAAATGTTAATGAGAATGTAAATTTGGATTTAGACGAAGTATTATTAAATCTTGATGATTTGAACAACAAAACAAATAATGTAGATAATTCATGCTTTGATATAAAAAATGAACTTAGAATAATCAAAGAAAACTTATCTCGTGGATTCCAAAGAATACAACAACTTCCACAAAGTGAATATGTTGAAACATCTCAAGATTATGATTATTCTTTACAAGATTTGGAAACAGATATTGCAAAAGTTCGTATGATATTGAAAGATTTAGTTGAACAAAAATCTTCTCAAGGTATGGGTTCTAATTTTGATATTGATGTTATCAAAAATGAATTAACAAGTTTGAGTTCAAGAACAAATAAAATCTTGTTAAATTCGGATGACTCATATATGTCATTGAAAAATAATTTGAATGATTTGAAAAATGTCGTAGCTTTGTTCAATCAAAAAATCAAAGATGATAATTCAAAATCACAAATTGATTTGATGTCAAAGAAGATTGAAGAAATTTCAAGAATGGTAAAAACAAATGTTCAATCAGATAAAATCTTCAATCAAACATTTATGTATTTAGCTGAATGGATTGATAGAGCTGATGAAAAAATGCTTAAATTAGAACAAAAAATTGCAGATGCAACTTATGTTAAACAAAACATGATTAAAAAATCTGATTTAGAATCTATGTTTGATAAATTCTTGAAAAAAATGGATAAACAACAAGAAAAAATCAAATCTTTAGAAGATAAAATCAAAGAACTTTCAAAGAAAGAATCAGTAGTAAAACCAACTGCAACAAACATAAAAACAATAGTAAAAGAAGTTTTGAGCAAGGTTGATACTTCTGATATGAAAACAGATACAAAATTAGCTAAAAAAGTTGATGGAATTGATAAACAACTTGCAACAATAGGAAAAAGTATAGAAAAAATAACATCTTATGTTGACTAATGACATTATAAATGAATTAAAAAAAATAGTAACTTCAGAAAATGTTTTAACAAGTAAAGAAGAGCTATATGTTTATGCACAAGATGCAACAAATATAAAAGAATTAAATACTTTTCCAGATGTAGTTGTTTTTGTAGAAACAACTGAACAAGTTCAAAAAATAGCAAAACTTGCATATAAAAATAATATTCCATTAATTTCAAGAGGTGCTGGAACAAATCTTATTGGAGGTTGTGTTGCTGTTGATGGCGGCATAATTTTGAATTTTTCTAAAATGAATAAAATTTTAGAAATTAATGATGAAAATTTGACCATAAGAGTTCAATCGGGTGTGGTTGTAAACGACATAAATATTGAAGCAGAAAAATATGGTTTATTTTATCCTCCTGACCCTTCAAATTTAAAAGTTTCTACAATAGGCGGAAGTATTGCATTAAATTCTGGTGGAGCAAAAACTTTTAAATATGGAAGTACAAGAAATTATGTCATTGAATTAAAAGTTGTATTGGCTGATGGAAGATTGATTACTGTTGGTTCAAAAACGGCAAAAAATTCTACTGGATATAATTTGTTGCAACTTTTTGTCGGTTCAGAAGGAACTTTAGGAATTATTGTTGAGGCTTTGCTAAAACTTGTTCCAAAACCAGAGGGTTCAAATGTTATGTTGGTTTATTTTGATACTGTAGAGGAGTCAATAAACACAGTAACTTCAGTATTAAAAAACAAGCTTTGTCCAGCAACGCTTGATTTTATGGATAACAGAACATTAAAAACAATAGAAGATTTTTGTCCATCAGGACTTTTAACTCAATATGCAGCAGCATTATTGATAGAAGTTGATGGTTTTGAATGTTCTCTTGCTTATCAACAAGAAAAAATTGCAAAAATTTGTAGAGGACAAAATGCAAAAGAAATAATAATCGCAAAGACAAAAGAGGACTCAGAAAAAATTTGGACAGCAAGAAGATCAGCTTTTGGAGCGTGTGCAAAATTAAAACCAAATGTTGAATCTGGTGATATTGTTGTTCCAAGAGAAAAAATACCTCAACTTATAGAAGAAATTAAAAAAATTTGCGAAAGTAAAAATCTTTTATATGCGATAGTTGGGCATATCGGAGATGGTAATATTCATCCACATATTTTGTTGGATTATAATAATAAGGAAGAATGTGAATATTATAAAATGGCAAAAGACGAAATTCACAAAAAAGCAATTGAGCTAGGTGGAATTTTGTCGGGAGAACATGGAATAGGTTTGGAAAAATCTGGCTATATGCAATTTGCTATTGATGATGTAACATTAGAATATATGAAAAAAGTAAAAAAACTTTTTGACGAAAAAAATATATTAAATCCCAAAAAGATTTTTAAGTAATAAAAAGAGGTAATTATGGATTTTATTGTAATGTATTGTACTGTTCCTAATAAAAAAGAAGGAAAAGAAATAGCAAAAGCATTAATAGAAAATAATTTCGCAGCTTGTGTAAATATAATTGATAAAATGGAATCAGTTTTTTCATGGGATGGAAAAATGATGGAAGAACGTGAAGCAATGTTGATTATTAAAACAAGAAAAGAATTATTTCCAAAAGTAAGTCATGTTATTCAAAAATTACATTCTTATAATGTTCCAGAAGTAATTTCATTACCAATAATAGGTGCTGATGAAACTTATTTAAAATGGATTGCTCATGAAACAAGATTGGGTTAAGAATAAGGCATGGAAAAAAGTCTTATAAGTTATTTTAAAACTTTGGGTATAACGATAAATACTTGTACAAAAGCAAGAGGTCATTATGGCTTTTTTCTAAACAATAGAATTGATATTTCTAAAAATACCCCAAAAGATAAAGTAATAAATGTTTTATTGCATGAATTTTCTCATTATATTCATAACAAAATTGAACCCGATATTTCAAAAACAGGTGGAACGTTAGAAAAATTATTTTGTATAGAAGATACAAAAATTATCGAAGAAGAATTGTTAAAAGTAACACACGAAGTTGATGAAAATTCAAAATATCAAATACTTTTGCGTCATAAAGAATTTGCTAAATCACGAATAAAATATTATGAGCAACAAATAAAAAAAGAATATCCAAATTTTTTGCGTTCTAAAAAATTTAAAGATTTTGAAAAATATATAAAACATTCAAAAGCAAAATTTTTGATGAAATATGATAGGGTGAAATACGTTACACCTTTTTTGAGAAGAGTTGAATATTATTCAATAAATAATATTGAAAAAGATTTTAAAGATATAAAACCTTCTTTTGCAGCATATATAAGGCTTCATTCTTTTCAGAAAAAACAAGCAAGAATTTCTTCAAAAATTAATAGGTTAAACAAATATTATAAAAGACCAACAGAACTTTTTTCAAGATTGGTTGAAAGTTTGTATATGGACAAAATTAAAACACAAAATCTTGCACCAAAAGCAACTGAAAGATTTTTTGAATTACTTAATAATGGTTATTATTTTGAATTAAAAAATGTGTTTGAAATGACAAATATTATTTAGTTTTATGGTTTTAAAACAGAAATAACTGTTTTGTCTGTAAAATATTTATTTGCACAATCTTTAATTTGTTTTGGTGTAACGTGTTTTATATTTTCAAGAATTTTATCTTGGAAATCAAAACCAAGTCCAACAATTTCAAAATATGCTAACATAGATGCTTGTTGAGAATTTGTTTCAGATATAAATTGTTGTTTTCCTGTAAGATTGTTTACGGCATTTTTTAATTCTGTTTCAGAAACTTCTATTTCTTTAAGTTTGTTGATTTCAACCATAAAGCCATCTAAACAAGTTTGTAAATTTTTAGGTTCGGTTGCCATATAAATATTAAAACTTGCACATTGTTCATTTGTTTCATAAGAAGAGCGAACAGTGTAAGCTAAACCTTTCTTTTCACGTAGTTCTAAGAATAATCTTGAAGAAAGTCCTGCTGAACCTAAAATTACATTTAATAAAATAATTGCTGGATAATCTTCGCTATCGAAAGTTGGGAAAATCCAACCTTGGAAAATTTGTGCTTGTTGAGCATCTTCTTTTATTATTTCAACAGATTTTTTGTTTTCTAATTTTGGTTTTTCAAAAGTTTTAGCTGCTGTTTCACATGCTGGCATGTCTGAAAAAGCATTTTCGATTGTATTTTTTACTGTTTCAAAATCAATATCACCAACAAAAGAGATAACTTTTCTGCTATTTTCAAAAATGTTTTTATAAGCAGCAATAATATCGTCTTTTGTAATTTTATCTAAATTTTCAAGAATTGAAGTGTATGTGTGTCCGTAAAAATGGTTTTCATACAAAGTTTTGTAGTAATTATCAAGTGCTTTAACTCTTGCAGAATCAAGGTTTGCGATTAACTCACCTTGAAGTTTATTTTTTTCTTTTTCAAATTCTTCAAAAGTAGAATTTTTGATAATATCTTCAAGAATTTTTATTGATAATTCAAAATCTTCATTCAAGCAAACAAATTTGAAACGAAGAAAATCTTGTTTCATTTCAATATACATATCGATAGCATTTTCATCAAGCTCTTTTGCAAGCTGTTCAGAATTTTTTGTTTTTGTACCTTGAAGAAGCAATCTGCTCATAAGAGAATATGTGCCTGCAATTTTTTCATCATCATTGATAGAAAAATTCAAGCAGAAACCAACTCTTGGAGTGTTTTTGTTTTGTTTATAAGCTACTTTAATTTTATTCTTACATTCAAATTCTTGCATAATTTTTTCCTTTATTTTCTTTCATACTAACATATTCAAAAAGCCAGAGCAAGAAAGAAAAATTTTTGTCTGTAAAAAACTGTTAAATATAAGAAAAAATTTTTTGAAAATCTTTGTAAATATTGTTGTAATTGAATTTGTTTGTGTTATGTTGTAGTAAAGTGTTTAATAAAAAAGTCAGAAGTCTGACGAAAAGGAGAAAAAAATGACAGAAAAACGTGTGTGGCTTTTCAAAGAAGGTAACGCAGATATGCGTGCTGAACTTGGTGGAAAAGGTGCAAACCTTGCTGAAATGACAAATTTAGGTCTTCCTGTTCCTCCAGGACTAACTATTACCACTGCAACATGTATGGATTACATTAACAATGGTAACAAAATGCCTGAAGGTTTAATGGCAGAAGTAAAATATGCTTTAAAAACTGTAGAAGAACAAGCAGGTAAAAAATTTGGTGATACAACAAACCCATTATTAGTTTCAGTTCGTTCAGGTGCTAGAGTTTCAATGCCTGGTATGATGGAAACTATTTTGAACTTAGGTTTAAATGATGAAACTGTAGAAGCTATGATTAAATTAACTAATAATCCTAGATTCTGCTATGATTCATATCGTCGTTTGCTAACAATGTTCGGTTCAGTTGCTTGGGAAATGGACAGACAAAAATACTTCGAATCTGAAGTTGAAAAAGTAAAAGAAAAAGAAGGTGTAAAATCTGATACAGAAGTTTCTGCAGAAGGTTGGAAATCTTTGATTCCTATTTACAAAAACATAATTAAAGAAGTTACAGGTAAAGAATTCCCTCAAGATCCATACGTTCAATTAGAAGAAGCTATTGAAGCTGTATTCAGATCTTGGAATATTCCTCGTGCAGTTGCATACAGAAATATGAACAAAATCGACCACAATTATGGTACTGCTGTTAACGTTCAAACAATGGTGTTCGGTAATATGGGTGATGATTGTGCAACAGGTGTTTCATTTACTAGAAACCCTGCAACTGGTGAAAACAAATTCTACGGTGAATATTTGGTAAATGCACAAGGTGAAGACGTTGTTGCTGGTATCAGAACTCCAAAACAAATCGCAGAATTAGAATCAGATATGCCTGAAATCTACAAACAATATGTAAATATTGCAAAACAATTAGAAAAAGGTTACCACGATGTACAAGATATGGAATTTACAATTGAAAAAGGTAAATTGTGGATTTTGCAAACTCGTAACGGTAAAAGAACTGCAAAAGCAGCTATCAAAATCGCTGTAGATTTATACAACGAAGGTATCGTTACAAAAGAACAAGCTATTTGCCAAGTTGATCCATATTCAGTATATCAAGTATTGTTACCTTGCTTCAACCCAGCAGCTGTAAAACACTCTCACAAAGTATCTAAAGGTGTAAACGCATCTCCAGGTGCTGCAGTTGGTAAAATTGTATTCGATACAGAAGAAGCAGCAGAACGTGGTGCTAAAGGTGAAAAAGTTATCTTGGTAAGAATTGAAACTTGTCCAGATGATATTCACGGTATGGCAGTTTCTCAAGGTGTATTGACACTAAGAGGTGGTGCTACTTCTCACGCAGCTGTAGTTGCTAAAGGTATGGGTAAACCTTGCGTTTCAGGTTGTGAAGATTTGAAAATCAACCTAGAAAACGAAACAATTACTTGTGCTGATGGTACTGTATTCCACAAAGACGACATCATTTCACTTGATGGTGGTACTGGTGAAGTTATGGAAGGTGCTATTGAACTTGTTGAAGCTGGTATTGATTCAGATTTCGAAACATTCTTCAAATGGGTTAACGAAATCAAAACAATGACAGTTGAAGCTAATGCTGATACTCCAAAAGACGTTGAAAACGCTCTTAAATTTGGTGCTGAAGGTGTTGGTCTTTGCCGTACAGAACACATGTTCATGGATCCAGACAGATTACCTTGGGTACAAAAAATGATTATTGCAAACTCAACTGAAGAAAGAAAAGCAGCTCTTGATAAATTGCTTCCAATGCAATACAAAGATTTCTATGCAATGTTCAAAGGTATGGGCGAATTGCCTCTAACAATCAGATTGTTAGACCCACCTCTTCATGAATTCTTACCTTCAAAGATTGAATTAGTTGAAAAAGTTGCAACTAAAAAAGCTTTGAAACAAGATTATGCAGAAGATGAAAAAATGCTTGAAATCGTTGAAAATCTTTCTGAATCAAACCCTATGATGGGTCTAAGAGGATGCCGTTTAGGTTTGACTTATCCAGAAATTAACGAAATGCAAGTAAGAGCTATTTTCTCAGCAGCTTGTGATTTGAAAAAAGAAGGCATCAACGTAAAACCTTACGTTATGATTCCTCTAATTGGTCATGTAAACGAATTGAAAACTGCAAAAGATATTTTAGTTCGTGTTGCTGATGAAGTTATGGCAGAAAAAGGAATTAAAGTTGATTACAAATTTGGTACAATGATTGAAATTCCTCGTGCTGCTCTAACAGCTGATGAAATTGCACCATACGCAGAATTCTTCTCTTATGGTACAAATGACTTGACACAAATGACATTCGGTTATTCAAGAGATGACGCTGAAGGTAAATTCTTGAAAAACTATGTTGAACAAAAAATCTTACCTGCTAACCCATTCATCACTTTAGATCAAAAAGGTGTTGGTCAATTAATTGATATGTCAATTAACAATGGTAAGAAAGTAAATTCATCATTAATCGGTGGTATTTGTGGTGAACACGGTGGTGATCCAGATTCAGTTAAATTCGCTAACAAAATTGGCTTGAATTATGTTTCTTGTTCTCCATACAGAGTTCCTCAAGCTAGACTTGCAGCAGCTCAAGCAGTTATTGAACAAGGTTCATTAGTTGCATCTAAATAGTAATAATTAATATTATTATTTATAAAAAATGCCGGATTTAGTTTATCTAAATTCGGCATTTTATTTTGAAAAATAACGAAGTGTAAAAAATTGATTTATATTTATGAAAAAAATTTTTGTTTAAAGTAAGATAAAAGAAAGATTGTATTTAGAACAATTAATCAATCATTTAATAGGCTTACGGGACAACAATGGTACAAGATACGTTTGAATTAACGAATTATAACTTTTATTCTAAGCGTTATGAAATGGAACTTATAACCTCTATTGTGGACTCCCTAAAACAAATTGTTGAAGAAGATAAAAAAGAAAAACAGCCTTTGTTTTTGAAAATATCAGATAATTTCATTATGAATTTAGCAAGGCGTGTTGTTCAAGATAAGAAAAAAACTTTTCTTATTGGTATAACTGGTGAATCTGCTTCAGGAAAAACAACTTTTGTTGATAATACTGTAAAAGCAGTTTTAAAAGATGAAATTGAAGGTGTTTATACCGTTATAAGATGTGATGATTATTTCAAAGATACATCTAAAGAATTGAGAGAAGCAGGAAGTTACGAAAAATTATTTATGTCTGGTTTTAGTTTTGATACTCCAGATGCGATTGATTTAGACTTGATGCGACAACATTTAGTTTCTTTGAAAAAAGGTAATAAAATTGTTTCTCCTCGATATGATTTTGTTACTTGTGAGTCATTTACAGATGGCGAAGTTAAGAAACCTGCAAAAATTATTTTGAACGAAGGTTTGTATGTTTTAAATGAAAATCTTCGAGATATTATGGATATAAAAGTTTATGTATTTACGCCGTTAAATATTTTGCGTGACAGATGGTATAAAAGAGCAGAATCTCGTGGAAAAACAGGTATAGCTGCCGATTTACAATTTAGAGATGTAAATAAAACAGCACAACAATATATAAGACCTACAATGAAAATAGCAGATGTTATTATTAATGGTTTGGTTGAAGTTGATTATATTGAAGTAATTACTGAAAAAATACTTTCTGCAATTGATAATATTTACTAAATTTTTAGTTTTGTTTTTTCTTTTAACATCAATTGAAGAGTATCAACAATTCGTTTTTCAAGGTGAATTGAAAAATATGTGTTTATTTCGTTTATGAAAAAGCATGGACTTGTTATGTTTATTTCAATAATTTTTTCATCAATAACATCTAAACCTGCACATGTTAAACCCATTTCGTGCAATTTTTTTGCGACAGGTGTAAATTTTGCTTTTTCAGAATCTGTTAAAATTGCTTTTTTAATAAAGTCCATACTGTGTGTGTTAAATTTGAAATCATCTTTTGTTGGAAGTTTCATAACACATTCATCATATACTTCACCATTGAGTATTAAAACTCTTTTGTCGCCATTTTCTGCCAAAGGAATATATTTTTGTACCATTACAACATTTGTTTCGTTATTTGTCATTGTGTTGATGATGCTTGTTGTATTTTTATCACCCTGTTTAAGATACATTACACCAGAGCCAAAACATTTGTTTAGTGGCTTTAAAATTAGTTCTTTGTGTATGTTTAAAAATTCTTGTATTTCTGATTTACTAGCAGTAACGATATTTTCAGGCATTAAGTCATAGAATAAATCTGAATGTAATTTTTCATTGAAATTTCTTATTGCATTTGTATCGTTTAAAAATAAAGTTTTATTTTTATCTGCAAAATCAAGGATATAAGTTGCGTTTATGTAATCTAAATCGACAGGAGGGTCAGGTCTGAACATGAGTAAATCAAAATCATTTATAAATATTTTTTCAAAATCTTTGTTATAAAAAATATCATTTTCTTTTGAATATGTTTTTGCACAGTTGCAATAAGGTTTTGCATGGTCTAGTCCGAGTTTATCTATTGTTGAAATATAAACTTCTTCATTTCTATCAAGGAATTCTTTTATTAGCCAAAAATCTGTAACAAGTTTGTTGTATTCAAAGTATTTAAGTTCAAGTTTATCAATAATAAATAAAATTTTGTTTGTCATAACATTCTCCTACGCTAAAGTCTAACTCTAAAAAAATAATATTCAATCTTTTATTGATTAGTTTTGTAGTATAATAGCTTTAAGTAAAAAAGATAAGAAAAGGACAAATATATGAGTATTAATTCAATAATTTTGGCAGCAGGTAAAGGTACAAGAATGAAATCAGAAAAATCAAAAGTTTTGCATGAAATTTTTGGTAAAACTCTGTTGGGTTATGTTTTAGATGCTGTTAATAAAACTGGAAAAGTTGATAAATCTTATGTAATTGTCGGACACCAAGCGGAAAGCGTAACTGAATTTGTTGAAAAAAATTATGAAAATGCAAAAACAGTTTTGCAATCACCTCAACTTGGTACAGGTCATGCCGTAAGTATGGTTTGTCCTGAATTAGAAAATTTTAAAGGTGAAGTTATTATTTTATGTGGTGATACTCCATTGATTTCTGCCGAAACAATAAATAAATTTATTGATTTTCATAAAGAAAAAAAATCAGATTTAACTGTTATGAGTGCAATTTTTGATAACCCAACAAATTATGGAAGAATAATAAGAAAAGGCGAAAATCTTTCTGCAATTGTTGAAGAAAAAGATGCAACTCCAGAACAAAAAAGTATAAAAGAAGTAAATGCAGGTATTTATTGTTTGGATTGGGAAAAAATCAAACCAGCATTTTCTCAACTAAAAAGTAATAATGCACAAGGTGAATATTATTTGACAGATATTATTTCTTGGGCTGTTCAAGAAGGTTTAAATACAAATGCTTATATTTTAGAAGATAACGAAGAAATTTTTGGTATAAATTCAAAAACACATCTTGCTCAAGCAACAAAAATGATGAATAGAAAAACTATTCAAAAACATTTAGATAACGGTGTTCAAATTGTTGATATAGATACAACATGGATTTCGCAAGATACAGAAATTGGTGCAGATACAATGATTTTCCCAAATGTTTATATCACAGGAAAAAATAAAATTGGCAAAAATTGTAAAATAGGTCCTTTTGCTCATTTGAGAGGCGATGTAGTTTTAGAAGACGGCGTGAAAATAGGAAATTTCGTTGAAGTTAAAAAATCAACAATTAAATCAAATACAAATGCTTGTCATTTAACATATATTGGCGATAGTGAAATCGGTAGTGGTGTAAATATTGGTGCAGGAACAATTACTGCAAATTACAATCATTTTACTAAACAAAAGAAAAATACAATTATAGAAGATGGTGCAAGTATTGGTTCAAATTCTGTTCTTGTAGCTCCTGTAAAAGTTGGTAAATCAGCTAGTATTGGAGCAGGAACAATAGTTACAAAAGATGTAAATGATAAAGCCCTTTCTTTGACAAGAGCTCCTCAAAGAATGATTGAAAATTATGTTAAATAATTAATTTATCGGAAAATATATTTGTTTTTTCTTGAAAAAATAGACTTATTATAATCATATACTGAAAAGTTTTATTTAGTTATGATTATGATTGATGATTATTTTTTTAGTGAAAAAAAAGACAAACCTTTAACAGAAAGAGAAAAACAAGTTTTAATACTGCTTTGTCAGGGTTATACAAACAAACAAATTGGAAAACAACTTGATATAAGTTCTTATACGGCAAAGGCTCATGTTTGTTCTATTTTACAAAAATTAGATGCAAAAGATAGAGTTCAAGCGGCTGTGAAAGCTGTAAGATTGGGGCTTGTGTAAAATAAATATTTTGTATGGTAGAATATCCTTGAAAAGAGGATAAAACAATGAAAATTTTAGTTGGAATATCAGGTGGTGTTGATTCAGCAGTAACGGCTCTTTTGTTGAAAGAACAAGGACATGAAGTTATTGGTGCAACAATGAAAATTTGGAGTGATGATTTACAAAAACGTCTTGCTCCTTCTATAAAATCTGACAGTTGTAAAAAATCTTGTTTTGGTGCAAATGAGGCTGAAGATATTGAAAATACAAGAAAACTTGCTGAAAAAATAGGTATTCCATATTATGTTTTTGATTGTTCTCAAGAATATGAAAAAATTGTGTTGGAAAATTTTAGAGAAGAATATTTATCAGGAAGAACACCAAATCCTTGTGTGAGATGTAATAGCTTGGTAAAATTTGATGTTTTACCTTTTTTTGCAAAGAAATCAGGTTTGCAATTTGATAAATTTGCAACAGGTCATTATGCACAAGTGGAGTTTGATGAAAATTCTCAACGATATATTTTAAAAAGAGGTGTCAATCCTAAAAAAGATCAAAGTTATTTTTTGTATAAACTTCGTCAAGAACAATTGGCAAATATTTTAATGCCATTAGGAAAATGTACGAAAGAAGAAACTAGAGAAATTGCTCGAAGAAACAATTTTGAAGTTGCTGAAAAACCTGATAGTCAAGATTTTTATTCCGGCGATTACAATGATTTGTTGCAAGTTAAGAATAAAAAAGGAAATATAATTTTAAAAGACGGTACAATTTTGGGTGAACATCAAGGTTTTTGGAATTATACAATAGGACAAAGAAAAGGTTTAGGTGTTGCTTATAAAGCACCTTTGTATGTTATTGATTTGAAAAAAGAAACAAATGAAGTTGTAGTAGGCGAAGCTGATGAAACATTTAACAAATCGCTTGATGCGATTGAATTAAATTGGGTTTCTATTCCAAATTTAACTTCTGAAATGAAAGTAACAGCAAAAGTTCGTTCAGCACAAATTCCTGTTGAAGCTGTAATAAGCCCAACAGAAAATGGTGTGCATGTAGAATTTGTTGATATGCAAAAAGCACTTACAAAAGGTCAATCAGTTGTTTTTTATGATGGTGAAATTTTGTTAGGTGGCGGAATTATTGATAGTGTTCAATAATTTTACCCTTTTATAAATGTAATTTCATCATTATTTATATCTACAATGATATTATCTCCGTCAGAGAATTTTTGTGAAAGAATATCTTTAGATAATGGGTTTTCAACAAGTTGTCTGATAACTCTTTTTAGTGGTCTTGCACCATAAAGTGGATTGAAACCTCTTCTTGCCAAAAATTCTTTTGCTTCTTCTGTAATATCAAGTGTAATATCTTTTTCTTTTAATAGATTTTGTAAATATTTTACTTGGATATCTACGATAGAAGATAATTGTTGTAGTGTTAAACCTTTGAAGAAAATAGTTTCGTCAATTCTGTTTAAAAATTCAGGTTTGAATTTTCCTTTCAAAATATTCATAACTTCTTCTTTTACATCATCAAATTTTATTTCTGAATTTAATGCGCTTTCAAGGATAATATCACTTGCGATGTTTGAAGTCATAATGATAACTGTATTTTTGAAATCAACAGTTCTTCCTTTAGAATCAGTAAGTCTGCCGTCATCAAAAATTTGTAGCATTATATTAAACACATCAGGGTGTGCTTTTTCAATTTCGTCAAAAAGAATAACTGAATAAGGTTTTCTTCTTACTGCTTCTGTAAGTTGTCCGCCTTCGTCATATCCAACATATCCTGGAGGAGCTCCAACAAGTCTTGCAACATTGTGTTTTTCCATATATTCAGACATATCAATTCTAATCATTGAATCGTCATCATTGAATAAAAATTCTGCTAAAGATTTTGCAAGTTCTGTTTTACCAACCCCTGTTGGACCTAAGAATAAAAATGTTCCGATAGGTCTTTTGGGGTCTTTTAACCCAGAGCGAGCTCTTCTAACTGCGTCAGAAACAACGTCAACAGCTTCTTCTTGTCCGATAACTCTTTTGTGTAAAATGTTTTCCATTCCAAGAAGTTTTTGTTTTTCACTTTCAACAAGACGGTTTACAGGAATACCAGTCCATTTGCTGACTACGTTTGCAATATCTTCATCATCAATTTGTTCTTTAAGGAATTGAGTATCTTGATGTTCTTTTTCTTGAATTTCTTTTAATTTTTTTTCAAGCTCAAGAAGTTTTCCGTATTTTAATTCAGCCGCAGTTTGCAAATCTGTATTTCTTTCGGCTTCATCTATTTTTTGTTTGATTTTTTCAATTTCTTCTTTTGTGCTTGCTTCGTCTGTGATAACGGCTTTTTCACTATTCCATTGTTGTTTTAATTTGTTTGAATTTTCTTCTAAAAAATTAATTTGTCTAGTTAAATTTTCAATTTTTTCTTTGATTTCTTCTGTTTCATCTTCTTTTTTTAATGCTTCTCTTTCGATTTCAAGTTGAATTTTTTGTCTAATCATAGTGTCAATTTCTTCTGGCATAGAATCGATTTCGATACGCAAAGAAGAAGCAGCTTCGTCAATTAAATCGATTGCTTTATCTGGTAAAAATCTATCTGTTATGTATCTGTCAGAAAGTTTTGCTGCTTCAATTAAAGCAGAATCAAGTATTCTTATTCCGTGGTGAACTTCATATTTTTCTTTAAGTCCACGCAAAATACTTATAGTATCTTCAACACTTGGTTCGTTAATCAAAACAGGTTGAAAACGTCTTTCAAGTGCAGGGTCTTTTTCGATGTATTTTCTGTATTCGTTGATAGTAGTTGCTCCGATAGTTCTTAAAATTCCTCTTGCAAGTAAAGGTTTTAATAAATTTCCAGCGTCCATAGAGCCTTCTGTTGCGCCTGCACCAACGACTGTATGTATTTCATCAATGAACATTACAATTTGTCCGTTTGAGTCTTCTACTTCTTTTAAAACGGCTTTTAATCGTTCTTCAAATTCTCCTCTGTATTTTGCACCTGCTACAAGCGCCCCCATATCAAGTGCAACAAGTTTTACATTTTTAAGACTTTCAGGAACATCTCCTCTCACAATTCTTTGAGCAAGTCCTTCAATGATTGCAGTTTTACCAACCCCAGGTTCGCCGATTAGACAAGGGTTGTTTTTTGTTCTTCTATTCAAGACTTGTATTATTCTTCTAACTTCGTCTTCTCTGCCGATAACAGGGTCAAGTTTACCTTTGTTTGCCTGTGCTGTTAAATCAACTGAATATTTTTCTAGTGCTTGATAATTTTCTTCTGCATCTTTGTTGTTCACTTTGTTGTTACCTCTAATTTTTTTCATTGCTTTTAAAATAGAATTTGTATCAACTCCAAATTGTTTTAATAATGTTTTGATGTTTGCATCTATTTTTGTCATTGCTAATAAGATATGTTCAATGCTTATAAAATCATCTTTTAATTGATTAGCTTCTTCGTCTGCAATATCAAGTAAATTGTTTGTTTTTTCAGATAAGAAAATTTGTCCTGCTGCAACAGGTCCAGAAACTGTAGGATATTCAGAGATGCTTTTTTCAACTAAATTAATAAAATCTTGTTTAAGTAAACTTAAAGCCTTCAAATATTCACCAGAAATTCCTTCTACATCTTTTATCATTGCCATTAAAATGTGTTCAGGCTGAAGTTCAAAATTTTTATGTGATGACATAATATTTTGTGCAGAAGCAAGTGTTTCTTGTGAATGATTTGTTAGTCTGTTAAAATTTTGCATTATTTCCACTCCAAATAAAGGTAAATAAAATACTCACAATTTTATTTTAAAGGCTTTTTTTTAAAACATTGATTTTTTTAATTATTAATTAATAATTTCAAAACAATTGTCAATACATGGTTTCAGGGGACTTTGAGTTGTTAAGTTTTGTAAAGCAACATGACTCAATAATATGTTAATTTTTGGTCTGAAACCATGATAAAACGGCATAAAAAAGGCAATATTCATGAAAAATAATACTTTATTGAAGTATAAGGTTGGTAAAAAAAGGATAGATTATTATGGTATCAGGAATTTCTTTTGGTCAAGTAACAAACGTAGCTCCACAAGGTCAGGTAGTTGCACCTCAAACAGTTTATTATGCAACACCTCAAATGCAAGCTGACACTTATGTTTCAAGTACAAAGAAAAAAACAAATCCTCTTGCTAAATTAGTTGTAACAGCCGCAGTTGTTTTGGGCGGTTCTGCATTAGCAACAAAAATTCCTGCAGTTAAAAAAGCAGTTGAAAAAGTAGCAAAAAATCCTGAAACTTCAAAAATATTTGATAAAGCTTTAAATAAAGTAAATACAATAGGTGAAAAAGTAATTGAAGTAGCAAATAAAGGAATAAATAAAGTAAAAGGAATTTTTAACAAAGGTAAATCAAGTGCAGATATTGATATTTCAGGTTTGTCAGAAAAAGGGCAAGCAAGAGTAAAAGCAAGACGAGCTGCTGATGAACTTAATAAATTAAAAACTCATAATCCAAAAGATGTTATTATATTAGGTGATGGAAAACCTAAAATGCCAGAACTTCCAATCGGATTGCCAACACCTGAACAAGTAGAAGCAACAATTGCAAAAATGGCAAAATAATTTACCCCAAATAAAATAAAATAAAAAAGTGTCTGATAAATTTCAGACACTTTTTGTTTTATTAAATAAAAAAAGTTTAAAACAATCGTCATTACATGGTTTCAGAGCTTTTTGCGTTGTTAAGTTTTGTAAACAAACATGAATCAATAATAGCTTAATTTTTTATTTGAAAACATGGGAAAACCGCATGGAAAAGCAATATTCAAGGGAAAAAATACTTTATTAATGTATAAGGTATTATAAAAAGGAATTAATTATGATTTCAAATGTTTCTTTTGGACAAGTATCAAATGTAGCTCAAAAAGGACAAGCAAATACTCCACAAGTAGTTTATAATGCAACTGCTCAAGAAAAAGCAGATACTTATGTTTCAAGCAAAAAGAAAAAATCACATCCTATAGCAAAATTATTTGTTGCAGCAGCGGCTGTTTTTGGTGGTTCTGCATTGGCGGCAAAAAAAGGTGCATTAAATAAATTTGTAGATAAAGTTGCAAATAATCCAGATGCTGCAAATATTGTTGATAAAGCTTTAAATGGCGTAAACAGTTTAGGTAATAAAGTTATCGATATAGCAAGTAAAGCAATAAATAAAGTAAAAGGAATTAATAAAAAAGCAGCAAAAAATGTAACAGAAACAAAAGCAAGAGAAATAAAAAATGTTGATGATTTAAAAGAATTTTTGAGACATCCAAAAAATCCTGAATTAAAAAAGGGTTTTGATAATTTAATGAAAAAATTTGGTAAAGATTCAGCAGACGAAACAATAAAAGCGGCAAAAGATACAACTAAAAAAGTTAAAATATCTTTGCCAAAAGATGCTACAAAAAAAGCAATTGCAGAAGATAAGAAAATAGAAAAACAAATATTAATTGATAAAGTTAAAAAGTTTTTCAAAGGAAATAAAAATGTAGATGAAGTTGTTGAAGATGCTTCAAAAATGTCAAAAAATGCAAAGAAAAGAGTAAAAGCAAGACGAGTTGCTGATGAAATTAAAAATTGGAAAACACACAATCCAAATGACGTAATTATATTAGATGACGGAAAATTAGGAATGTCAAAATATCCAATCGGATTGCCAACACCTGAACAAGTAGAAGCAACAATGGCAAAAATGAAAAAATAATTTACCCCAAATGAAATAAAATAAAAAGTGTCTGATAAATTTCAGGCACTTTTTGTTTGTTATAAATGATTTTTTAATTCATCTTTGTATTTTTCATTTTTAGGACAAACGTTTATATTTGGAATGTCTTTAACGTATTTTTTTCCAACTAGTTCATCTGGTAAAAATTGTTGTTTTACATCAGGTGCGCTATGAGAATAAATATAGCCATCACCAAAACCATATTTAGAAGCATCTTTATAGTGTGCATCTCTCAAATGCATTGGTGGTGGATAATCTTTTCCGTTTTGAATGTCTGTTAAAGCTGCATCAATTGCACAAATTGTGGCATTAGATTTTTTCGCATTTGCAACATAAATAACGGCTTCTGCTAAAGGAATACGACCTTCTGGAAGTCCTAAAAGTTCAACGGCTTTATAAGCATTTACGGCAACATTTAAAGCGTTTGTATCTGCTAGACCAACATCTTCTGCTGCTGTTACAATTAATCTTCTTGCGATAAATCTTGGGTCTTCTCCTGCATAAATCATTTTTGCAAGATAATAAATTGCAGCATCTGGGTCGCTTCCTCTCAAACTTTTTTGAAAAGCTGAAGCGCAGTCATAGTGTTCTTGAGCAGAATACATAGTGTTTCTTTGTTGTGAAATTTGTTCTAAAATTTCAATGGTTAATTCTCGTTGATTATTTTTAAAATTACTTGCAAAATAAGAGTTTTCAACCATGTTCAAAGCTGAACGAGCATCACCTCTTGAAAGATTTATTATAAATTTTATAACGTCATCGTCAAAAGTAATTTTTTGATAATTTTCTTCTAAATATTTAAATCCTTTTATGACAATGTTTTTAATGCTTTCATCGCTTAAAGAATTTAGTCTAATGACTTGAACTCTTGATAAAAGAGCAGGAATAACTTGAAAAGAAGGATTTTCTGTTGTTGAACCGATTAAGAAAATTGTTCCGTTTTCAAGATGTGGTAAAAGAGCATCTTGTTGAGTTTTTGAATATCTATGGATTTCATCAATGAAAAGAATTGTTTTTGTGCCGTTTCTTAATGCTTCTTTTGCTTTTTCAATAGAGTCTTTGATGTCTTTTACGCCAGAAGTTACGGCAGAAAGTTCTATGAATTGAGAATTTGTTTGTTTGGCAATAAGTCTTGCAAGAGTTGTTTTTCCGCAACCTGGAGTTCCCCAAAGAATAAGTGAGAACAAACGATTTGTTTTAAGTAAATTCAATAAAGGTGAATTTGGTGATAAAACATTTGTTTGTCCAATGTAATCTTCAAGTTTTTGCGGTCGAAGAAGCTCTGCAAGTGGAATTTGTTTGTTTTGTTCTTCTAATATAGTAAATAAATTTGCCATGAATTCATTGTAACATATAAAATTAAAAACCTTTAAAATTGGGACATTTAAAAGTTTTTTGTTATACTTTTATTAAGTTACTGAAAGGGGTTTTATGAAAAAAATTTTAGTATTATTAGGAATATTAGTTTTGACTTTACCTGCTTGTGCAGATGAAAAAAGAGATGCAGTTAAAGATTTGTATTCTCAACAAAATTATAACTATAACATGACAAAGACTAATAATTTACAAGATTTGTATTCTATACAAAATAATTCACAAAATACGACTCAATCAATTGATATAAAAGAAAAACAAGCTATTCAAAATAAAAATAATTCGGTAAAAAGTTTACAGGCACAAAGAAATTATCAAGCCTTGAATAGACAAATGATGCCTGTTTCACCAACTACTCAAAAAGGAATGTATTATACGAAAAATGGTAATGGTTCATTTAACAAAATGACACCAGATCAATATAGAAAATCAAAAAGCAAATTTCGTTTATTTAGATAAAATTAAGATATAATAGTAGTTATGAAACGATATATAGCTCTTGTAGATTGTGATTCTTTTTTTGTATCTTGCGAACAGGCAGAAAATCCTGATTTGTTAGGCAAACCTGTTTGTGTCTTGAGCAATAATGGCGGATGTGTTGTTTCACGTTCAAAAGAAGCAAAACAAGTTGGTGTAAAGATGGGTGAGCCGTATTTTCTTGCAAAAAAGGCTTATCCTGATGTTATTTATATCTATGGTGATTTGCAAAAGTATTCAAAATTTTCAAAAAAAGTTATGTCATGTTTAAAAAATTTTTCTTCTGATGTTGAGCAATATTCAATAGACGAGGCTTTTATTGATATAACTGGGACAAAAAAATTATACAAAAAAAATTATGTCGAAATAGCTAAAATGATACGTGAAAAAATTTTTGAAGAAACACAAATTCCTGTATCAATTGGTTTGAGTGTATCAAAAACTTTGGCAAAATTGGCAAGTGACAAAGCTAAAGATACTGGTGGTTTGTATGTTATAGGTTCTGCAAAAATAAATAAAATTTTAAAAGAAACTGATATTGATGATGTTTGGGGTATCGGAAAAAATCTGCAAACATTTTTTAAACGTTGGGGGATTTATAAATGCAACGGTATAATAAATTCTTCTGATGAGTGGTTGAAGAAAAATTTGGGAATAGTTGCGGTTAGAATGAAACATGAACTTATGGGAGAAGTTGTTTCGCCTGTTTCAAATGAGGTTAAACTACCTAAATCTATTCAAAATACTTCTGCACTAAAAAGTTTTACGACTGATAAAACTATTTTGAAACAAGAATTGAGCAAACATATTCACAAATCTTGTGTAAAAATCAGAAAAAATGGTGGTACTGCATCAATTATTGGCATGATGTTGAGGACAAAAGATTTTCAAGTTTTTTATAGAAAAAGACAATTAGATTATCCGACAAATTTTGAAATAGAGGTTTCAAATAATGTAATGGCGATGCTTGATGAAATTTATCAAGAAGGTACAATATACAGAAGTACAGGGGTAATGCTTGAAAATATAGTTTATAGTGATTCTAGACAGCAATCGTTTTTTGAAGATGAAAAACTTGTAAAAAATAGAAATTTGGCAAAAGCGATAGATAAAATTGAAGATAAATTTGGTTCAAATACTATAAGAATTGGTTATTAGCATTTTGATAAACCAAATTTTAACTTATGTAAAGAACTAAAAATTACAAAAAGCCTAAAACCTAAAAACTGTGGTATTATTTAAAAGTTAGAAAATAAGGAGAAGAACAATAGCAAACGAGGATAAAAATAAACCTATAATGAACGACAAAATTCGTTCAAAAGAAGTAAGGTTGATAACACAAGACGGTGAAAATAAAGGTGTAGTGCCAACATCACAAGCTCTTCAAATGGCAGAAGATGCAGATTTAGATTTGATTTTAATTAGTCCAAATCAAGAGCCACCAGTTGCGAAGATTTTGGATTATGGAAAATATAAATACGAAGTTGAAAAAAGAGCAAAAGAAGCAAAGAAAAAACAACATATCGTAGAAATTAAAGAAGTAAAAATAAGATATAAAATAGATATTCACGATTATCAAGTGAGAATAAAAAATATTAGAAAATTTATTTCACAAGGTAACAAAGTAAAAATTGTTGTAATGTTGAGAGGTCGTGAAATGCAACATTCACAACTTGCTTTCGATTTGCTGAACAGATTTGTTCAGGACTTGGAAGGCTCTTCTGTTGTGGTTGAAAAGAAACCACAGATTGAAGGACGTAACGTTGTGTTATTTTTAGCACCACAATCTTAATATTATTTATTTACGTAAAAACTTAGGTAACTATATATTATTTTTCACTAAATTTGTTTAAAATCTAATAATATTGTCATTCTAAATTTGATTTGGAATCTTATGAAAAACTATAAGATTCCAGATATTTTCTGACGAAAATTCTGGAATGACAAAGAGTATAAATATGTCAC
>JAZLGV010000011.1:0-12571 GCA_045616505.1 Candidatus Gastranaerophilaceae bacterium
AAATCTTTAGCATAGTTTGAATTTTATTTTATATAAAATTCTGCGTTAACTGTAACTTTTATTTTTAAAGTTCCAGCTTCTATTGGTGTCGATGTTCCCATTCCAACATCGTATGATGCTCTTTTAGCTAGCATTGTATAATTTGCACCCTTTGTTATAGAAGTATTGCTATAATTAGTTGAAATATATTTTACTCCTGTAATATATGAACCAAGAGCTTTTGCAATTGTGTCAGCTTGGTTTTTTGCGTTTTTAGTTGCAACGGCTAATAATTCATTTTTTTGTTTGTCTATTGTTGAAAGTGAGAAATTAATTGAATTAACATTAGTTGCTCCAAGTTGGATTGCTTTGTCTATAATTTTTCCGATTTTGTCAATTGATTTTGTTTTTAAAATTATATTGTTGCTTACTTGGTATTTATCGAAGTTTTTTTTGCCGTTTGTGTAAGTGTATAATGAATTAGCGCTAAATCCAGATGTCTTTATTGTGTCTGTTTGTGCTGTATTTATCATGTTTTTTAGTTCTGTATAAATTTTTCCTGATATTTCTTTATTTGCGTTTGTCGCTTTTATCATAGATTTATTATCAGTTGTGTATATTGCAATGGATACTTCAACTGTATCGGGTGAAAGCTCTTTTTCAGCAGAGCCAGAAGCCATAATTATGCCTTTTTCGTTGTTTGTGCAAGTGCAATTAGCATTTGCTTTTAGTGTAGTTGTAAATGAAAGCATTATTGCTAAACAAACAATAATTGAATATATTTTTTTCATATCTTTAACTCCTATTTGTTCTACAAGAAAATGTTATCAAAAAAATAATAAAAAAGAACTAATACCTCTCAAAAGGCATCAGTTCTTTTTTGTGTAAAACTTGATTGAGGGATATTAGTAAATACTATCCCATTCTTTACCGTTGTATTCAGAAACGATATTCCAGCAAGAAGTATCTTCTTTTTGAACTTTTTCTTCTTCTTTTGCTACATCTTCTTCTTGCATATATTCTTCAGGAACGGTGTAGATTGAATCATGATATGTTACCTTGTTTACTTGCATTCCGTTTGACATTTTTACCTCTCTTATTTAGTTATTTAACATTACCATGGTTATCGACAGATAAATGAAAAACTTTAGCGTTTGTAAACTTTTATTAAGAAAATAATGAAATTATTTTTTCTTCAAAGTTTGGAAATGAAATTTTTGTCCATTCAAAGTCGTTTATTAAAATTTCTTTTTCGCAGATTAATCCTGCGATATATAAGCTCATTGCAAGTCTATGGTCATGATAAGTGTTAATTTCAGCATTGCCGTTAAGAGATTTTTTACCTTCAATAATGAGTCCGTCTGGAGTTTCTTCGATGTTTGCTCCGATTTTTTTTAGTTCTGTTGCAACTGTTTTTATTCTGTCTGATTCTTTATTTCTTAAATCTTGAGCATCTTTTATTGTTGTTGTTCCTTCCGCAAGTGAAGCAAGAACTGCAATTATAGGAATTTCGTCTATCAAACGTGGAATTATATCTTTTGAAATTTCTGTTCCTTTAAGTTTTGAATATTTGATTTTTAAATCACCAGTTTTTTCGTTAGAAACTGTCGTTTCGTTTAGTATTTCTATATTTCCACCCATTTTTTTAACAACATCGATGATACCCGTTCTTGTTGGGTTAAGTCCAACATTTTTAATAATTATTTCTGAATTAGGTACGATTAACCCTGCTGCAATCAGGTATGCGGCTGATGAGATATCTCCGACAACTTCAATGTTTTGTGGTATTAATTCTGATTTTATTATTTCTGTTATGTTATCTTTGTATTTAATATTTGCACCCATATATTCAAGCATAAGTTCAGTGTGGTTACGAGATTGATATGGTTCTATAACTTTGGTTGTTCCTTCAGCTTGTAAACCTGCAAGTAATATGCAAGATTTTACTTGCGCAGAAGCTAATGGAGAATTATAAGTTATTCCGTTTAATGTTTTACCATTTATTGTAAGTGGTAATTTAAAATCTTGTGATTTAATATCTGCTCCCATCATTGAAAGTGGGGTAATAATTCTTTTCATTGGTCTTGAAGATAAACTTTCATCACCAATAAGAGTTGATGAAAAAGGACATCTTGCAAGTATTCCGGATATTAATCTAGTTGTTGTTCCAGAATTTCCACAATCAAGTGGTTTTTGGGGCGGAATAAATTTTCCTTCTGATATAATTTCAAGTTCGGTTTCTTTTAAGAAATTGATTTCAACCCCAAGTGTTTTCATTATATTTAGAGTTGAAATGCAATCGGCACTTGTTAAAAAGTTTTTAACAAGTGTTTTTCCTTTTGCAAGTGAGCCAAACATTATGCTTCTGTGAGAGATTGATTTATCTGCAGGAACTGTTGTTTGACCGTATAGTCTGTTTTTTGTTTTTGAAACTTTTACTTGCATATTTTTATTAGACAATATATTAATTAGTTTTTCAAGTAAAAACTTTGTAAATTATTTTATGTATAAAGTTATAAAATTTAATTATGTGCTAATATTAATTTAAGTGTAATAAGTTAGGATTTATTAATTTTATGGCTGGTAATGTTGAGTGTTATCAAAAGATAACTAATGAGGAAGAGAGATTATATTTTAAAGATTTATTGAAAGATATTTTAAAATATACACCATCAAAATTTTGTGGGTTGGTAGGAAATGCAATATCAATTCCGATTTATACAAGTTTATTATCAAAAACACAATATGGCACATATATGCTTTCAATCGCATTTTTGTCATTTCTTTGTATAATTTTTTCTGATTGGGTAGGTTTAAGTGGACTTCGTTTTTTTAAACATCACGAAATAAACAAGGATGCGTCAAAGTATTTTACAACTTTGATAAGTTTGTTACTTATTAACTTATCTATAATGTTTTTGCTGACACCTATTTATATTTGCATTCCACAGGTGCAGGCGTTTTTTAAGATACCAGTAAAACTGATTTTATTTGTATTGATTTTGATTATTCCAGTTGCTTTTAGGGCTTTATTCTTCCAAATTTTAAGGGCACAGATAAAACCTTTAAATTATACTGTTTCAACAATAATAAACCAATTCTTATCAATTGGAATTTCTTATATTTTGATGAAGTATTTTCATTTGGGTGCATATTCAATTCTTTTAGGTATGTGTATTTCTATTATATTTATAGACTTTGTTCTTTTGTGCCAAATTGACATAAAAAAATATTTTGTATGGACAAGACCAAAGTTTAATATTTTAAAGACATTGGTATTTTATGGAGTTCCAATTTCTGTTACATCATTGAGTTTGTGGATAATCAACCAAAGTAATAGATTTATCATGCATGGACTTCATGGTGTAGATCAAGTTGGTCTTGTAGGTGTTGCTTATAATGCAACATTCTCAATTCTTATGACAACATTTGTTGTTATTACTTTTGCATCTATTCCAAGAATTTATAGTTTGTATGAACAAAATAAAGATGTTAGACCTTTGATTTCAAAACTAACTTATCTTTTGGCTTTGATTTCTTTGCCAACAATAGTTTTGTACTCTGTTCATGCAAAAGATGTTGTTATGTTTCTTTCAAATGCGAAGTTTAAAGGGGCAGAAGTTCTAGTTCCTTATTTGTCTTTTTCAGTATTTTTTATTGTTATGACAGATTTTACAACATTACAATATCATTTGAGTAAGAAAACTTATTTAGATACTATCATAAGGGTTATTTCAGCCATAACAGGTTTAGTTTTGAATGTAATATTTATCAAAAAATGGGGCTTAGTTGGTTTAGGTATCGCAACTTTGATTGGAAATATTGTGTATTTCTTATTAAGTACAATTGTTGTAGTTCCAAATCATGGCTGGCAAGTTCCTTATAAAAAGTTTGCTCAAATATTAATTTCATTTGTACCTGCAAGTGCATTGTATGTTTATTTGTTAAAAGATTTGAAATTAAATCTTGTATTTGAATCTCTTATTCTTTTAGTTGTTTATTATTTAACATATTTTGTTATAGCAAAATTAACAGATAAGAGAGTAAGTGCATAAATATTTGTAATATGTTAGTATATTAAAATATCAGATTATAAAGGAGAAAAGAATGAAAAAAAATTTGAAATTTGTTTCAGTTGGTGTATGTGCATTTTTGTTAGGTGTTGGCTTAAACAATTTTGCATTATCTGACGTTGCAAATACTAAAATAGCAGTTGTTGATGTTCAAAAAGTAGTTGCAAGTTCTGCTCAGGTAAAAGCTTTGAAATCAGAACAACAAGCAAAGGTTAGAAAATTACAAACTTTTGTAGAAGAAGCAAAGAAAAGTGTTGCTGAAACTAATGATGCTGCTAAGAAAAAAGCATTAGAAGATAAATATAATAAAGAATTACGTTCAAAAACATCAGCATTAGAAACTGAATATGCTAAGAAATTAAAAGATATTGATAAATCTATTTCAAATACAATTTCAGCTCAAGCAAAAGCAAAAAATTATAATATTGTTTTAGCAAAAGGTGTTGTATTGTATGGCGGTGATGATATTACTGCTGATATTATTAAAAATGCAAAATAGTTAATTAATATTTTTAATTAATATTTTATAAAAAAATAAAACCTTGATTTTTTAATCAAGGTTTTATTTTTTATCTATTATATAAGGTTTCTTATAGTTTCACTTGAGCTTGAAGAGCTACAGCGTGAGAGTATGTTCCATCAGTAACTTGTCTAAACATATAAGAACCTAAAAGTCTTAAATTTTTGTTTATTCTGTAATTAAGACCAACAGAGTATTCTTTTGAGATGTTACCAGTTTTCTTTTCAACGTTAGCGTTAAGGTAATCAAATCTACCAACAAGTTGAAGTTTTTTAGTGATATCAAACATCATTGTATTGTAGAAACCTTCTGATACTGCTGTGCTGCAAGTTGTATCGTTGTTGTAACCATTAGCGTGAGCGTATTCAAATAAGTTATGGAATCTTTTGTAATCATAACCTAGGAATACACTGGATACAACGTATTGGTTATCATTTCTACCTGCGTTCAAAGTAGAACCGACAGTGATTTTACCCCATTTATCTTTGTCTAAGTTAGCAAATGGATAAAATCTAACAATACCTGAGAAATCTCCACCGTTACCGTTAAATTTTCTCCAGTATCTTGTACTGTTATAAACACCTAAGTCAAAATCTGCATATTTGTAGTTACCTATGTATCTAACACCGAAAGAACGAGTGTTACCATAAGTTCTACCGATTTGTGTACGAGTTGGCATATCTAATGCAGAAGTGTTTTTGTAACCTTCTAATGTGATTGGCAATCTATAAGTTTGACCAACGTGAATTGCATTGTGTTTGTTGAATTCGTGTACCAAACCTAATTCAGACCAACGTTCCATAAATCCGCTTGGGTGATTATCCAAGTCTCTTAGGAAGTTGTAATTTAATCTTAAATAAGTTTTGCTATCGCCTTTTTCTCTAAAATAAACTTGAGCTGAAAGTTCTGCACAACCATCTTTCCATTTTGAAGTTACTCTGTCTTCATAAGGCCAAGTAAGTGTATTTGTACCAAAATAGAAGAAACTCATTTTAATTCTTTTGATAGGTCCACGATCAAATTTCCAACCTTCATCGTTGAACATTCTTACAGGACCAGGTCTGTATTCTTGTTTTGTAATTCTATCAATAAAAGTTGGTTGATAGCTTGCTTCTTCGCTTACTGAACCTTCTGTATCTTCTCCTAATGCAATTTGAGGAGCTAATGCTTGAGATAATCTCAACGAAGGATCTTCAGAAACAAAATCCATTTGGCTTTGAGCATCTACATCAGAACGAATATCAATGTTTGGAACATTGTATGCTACTGTTTGATTTGCAGAGCTTGAAATAGCATTTGAATCATCAAGAGTGATTTCTTCTAATGCGTTTGCTTGTGAAGTTAGGCAAAGTGAAGCCAATACACTTGCGCACAAGACTAATTTCAAATAATTTTTTCTCATCTTAATTCCTACACGTTTTTTTATACTACACGATTAAGGTTAGTTTACTAAAAATCTTTGTTTTTTATATCCTACACAATTATGATTTTTAACCAATAATCCTTCTGATTATAAAATATTATTAAAAAAGTGTCAATTTATTAATAATTGTATATAGGAATTTCAGTACAACTTTTTTCAACCTGAGAGAAAATCATTTGAGCAGTATCAAAATCTTTTATCATGTAATTAAAAATTGAAGCAATACTTGAGTTAGATAACAAATCGTTAATTCCGCCACCAAGATTTAATTTGTTTATTCCGGCAGCTACAAGCTTATCAATTAATTCAATGCTATGTATATTATTGTTTTTTAATCTTTCGTCAAGAGAAATTTTTCCTTCTTCCATATAACAGAATTGATTTCCGAAAAGTTTTTCTCTGTTGCCGTAAAATTGTTGTTTTGCAATAAGGTGTTCTATCAATTGAGGACAATTTTCATAACAAGAATTGTTTACAATTACTTCAAGTTTTGAAATATCATCAAATTTGTCTATGTTATCAAGTAAATAATTTTTTGAAAATTCAGGTCTTAATGTTACGATATCATAGTTTTTACATAATTCATTGTATAATTCGATTTCTTTATCAATATCGTAAGGTTCTGTATTATCAGGGTTTTGAAATTTTTTTGCGGCAATAAATTCTGAAGCTACGCAAACAATGTTTTTGTCTAACTGTTTTAGTGCATTAAGAATTTCGTTATTAGTAATTAAATAACTTGCTTGATAGTCTTTGCCTAAGGCTATTAAATAATCTATAATTTGGTCTTTTTGAGTATTTTTTTGATTTGATGGTATTAATGGGTTTCCAAAATCAATACGTAAATTTGCATTTAGATTAATATAAGATGCTAATAATTTTTCAAGTTTTTTATGGTCGTTAATAGGAGTTGTTTTTAAACTAAAAGTTGCAAATGGAGATGTGAATGAACCTTGAATATTTATTTTGATTTTTTCATCTAATAATCTGAAAACATCAATTATTGAAAGTGCATATCCATCTGCCCAACCTATTAAAGGAAGTGTCCATTCTACATTTTGATATCTTAATATTGACATTATTTTCTCCTATTTATTTTTTATAGCAACATTTTTTATATGTTTTTCCACTTCCACATGGACACATATTATTAAGTTCAGTTTTTGTAAAATATTTTTTGCATATTATACAATATTTGTTGTTTGAAATTTCAAAAACATTTTTTATTTTTGGTGAGCGTTGTTTTCTTATTTTTCTTAAAATTTTATGGTAATTGTTTTTGAATAAGAAGCTGTTTCTTATTCTTGAACGGCAAATTTGTTTTATGAAATTCAAAATAAAACTAGGAATACTTACTGATAAAATTTTATCTTCAAGTGATAAATATATCTTGCCTGCCTCTGTTGAAAGTTTTAATATACGATTTTCTAAAACTTCAGAAAAACAATGTTCTGTTAAAACAAGATGGCAATCTGATGGTTTTAAATTTGTTCTCAAAATTGCAAATGATGATATTAAAGTGATATTTCCGTTAAGTATTGCAGCTTTTTCAATTTCTGCATCTTCTTGAGTTGGAAGAGGTGGTAAAATATTATAATTGATATTATTTTTTTTCATTATTATTGGTAATATAGTGTCATCTTCGTTGAATACTATAATTACTGGTTTGTGATTTTCTTCCAAATTTTTTATTGATTTTATAATATCATCATATACTTTGATTTTTGATTTAAAAATATCTGTTTCAATTACTTTTAGGTTTGTTTCTTCAAATAAATTTAATAAATTTGTGTTGTAATCTTTGATTGAATTTTCAAAGTTATTATTTGTTGTAAAAGTTAAACCGCATAATTCTTTATATTTTTTTATTACACCTTTTATTGAAATATATTTTTCATCTCCGTCAAAATTTTCTGTTGAAAAAGTGTTGAATGCTTCAATATCAAGTGAAATATCTGCATCTTGAGCGATAAATAAATCTGTTTTATCTTTTAGTAATATGTTTTTTCCTCTTTCAGACAGGTCATAAGTATAATCAAGTGCAAGTTGAGTTGGAGTTGTATAAACGATACTTGATTTATATGCTTCAATTTTTTGTTCAAATGTTATTTCATTTTCAAGAATAGTGTTGAATGAAACATCTAATTTAGAGAAAATTTCTTGGAAAATGCTAGAATATTTTTTAATTATATCAATATTAGTATTTGTAATGTGAATGTGTTTGTTTTCAATTAAAGAATTTAGGTATGAAATTGCAATAATTGGAGTTATTTCATACTTGGGATTGTTTATTTTTATAATTTTTTTATCATTTAGTGCTAATGTTGCTATTTTTTCGTCTTTAGAAAATCTTTTTTGATAACTTTTTTCAAATAATATAGAACAAAGAGCTATTGCTTGAGGTAATATTTCTTTTGAGAAAATTTCTTGGTCATTGTTTTTTGCGATTTCTTTTAATTCTCTTGTTTTGTTTTTAAAATCTTCTGTATTAAAATTGCAAAAACTTTCTTCAAAAGAAGATATTTTTTCTAAAATATTTTCATATTTTTTTTCTACTTCTGCTTTGTTCATTAAACTTTCCAATAATTATTTATCGTTTTTACATTTAAAAGATACTATAAAATTTAAAAAAAATCAAAGGCAGATGTATAATTAACCTTTTACAGCACCTTCATTTTCTCCAGAGATAAAGTATTTTTGCATAAATAAGAAAAATACAACAATTGGAACAGTAGAAAGAATTGAACCTGCTGCTATAAATCTCCAGTTTGAACTGAACATTCCTTGCAAATTGTTTACTCCTACAGGAAGTGTGTACATAGATTCTTTTGTTAAAACAATGCTTGGCCATAAAAATTCACCCCAAGAACCTATGAATGTAAAAATTGCAAGAACGGCAAGTGATGGTTTTACCATTGGTAAAAGAACTTTGAAAAACATTTGAACAATGTTGCAACCATCTACAATTGCTGCTTCTTCCATTTCTTTAGGTATAGTTAAAAATGCTTGACGCATTAAAAATATTCCAAAAGCATTGACAGCAAAAGGTAAAATTAATCCTAAATAGCCCATAAAATTATTAACGCTATCTACCATATTTAATTTTAAAGTTATTAAATAAACTGGTAACATAATTGCTTGAAAAGGTATCATAATAGTTGCAAGTACCGCAAAGAAAGAAAATTTCTTGCCTGCAAATTCCATTCTTGCCAAAGGATATGCAGCAAGAGCAGATAATAAAAGATTTAAAAATACTGTTGCACCTGCAACAATCATACTGTTCATAAAATATGCAATAAAATCTACTTTATTCCAAACTCCAATGTAATTTGATAAAGTAAATTCACTTGGAATGATTGTTGGTGGGTATGCGAATATGTTTTCAGTATTTCCTTTTAGAGAAGTTGAAATTAACCAAATAAAAGGAAATATTGATAAAAGTGATGTGAATATCAATATTGAATGTATTCCGAATTTTTTAAATAAATTTTTCATATTTGATATTTATTCCTTTCAAAACACATAATATTGATTAGTGAGAATATCATTACAATAATCAAAAGAATAACCGCCATTGCAGATGCATAGCCTAAATCAAGGTTTTCAAATGCTCTTTCATAAATGTAATAAACAATGGTTTTGCTTGAATTTAGCGGGCCACCTTTTGTCATAACATAAATTTCTGCAAAAACTTTCATTGCAGAAATCGCACTGATTGTAGAAACAAGTGCAATTGTTGGCATAATATGAGGAATAGTAACTGTAAGATGTTTTTTTATTCCGCTTGCACCATCTATATCACAGGCTTCATAAAGTTCTTTTGGAACTCCCATTAGTCCTGCTAAATAAATCATCATGTAATAGCCGATACCTTTCCAAATAGTAACTATTACAACTGAAATTAGTGCAAAATTGGTATCTGTTAGCCAACCAATAGGCTCATATCCAATGCGTTCAACAAAATAATTTAAAATTCCTTGTTGAGCATATAACCATTTGAAAGCAATTGCAGCAACTACAATTGATACAATTACAGGTAAGTAAATTAAAATTTTGTATAAATTAAGACATCTGATTTTGTTGTTTAAAAATATTGCTAAAATCAAAGGTATAATCGCCAAAATTGGAACGGCTAAAAACAAATATAAAAAAGTATTCCATAAAACTTTGTAAAAAATTGGTGATTTAAAAAGTTTGAAATAATTATCAAGTCCAACCCATGTAGGATTGTAGATACTTGTGTTGTAGTCTTGAAAACTTAAAACAATTGTTTGAAAAAATGGTATAAAAAAGAATACCAAAAGCACTATTGCTGCTGGAAGCAAAAACAAATATGGTACATATTTTTTGTAATATTGATGCATGTTAAAATTATCGCATTTCACGATATAAAATTAATCATCTGTTCGTTTTATTTTGCGGATGAAGAATAAAAAAGTCCAAAAAAAAGCGAGAAAAAATTCTCGCTTAAGAAAAGATTTATCGTGTATTATGTCTATTTATAATCCTTCAAAATCAGGAATAGCCTGAAGTTCTTTTTTTACATTTGCTATAAATTCATGTGATTCTTTTGGTGCTTTTGTCCAATTTACTGCACAAATTCCTCTTTGCACCCATATTAGTTCTTTAAAAAATGAATTTTGCGTATTTAATGCTTTAGCTTCTGCTGCTTTGTATGCAATTTGTGCGTCCATCATTTGTTGAATTGGCGCTTTTCCCTTTAGATAAAGGTTTTGTACCATTTTATAGTTTTCTTTTGCCGCATACATTCCTTTGTAATCTTTTTCAATGCTAAAATAACCTGCAATAGCGTTATTTATGTGGGAACGAATATTATCTTCAATTTCAAGTTTTGCAGCATCTTCGTATTTTTTAAGTTCTGCAATTTCTGCTATTTTTGTACCACCTTCAATTGGTTTCCATTTTGCCCAAATTCCAAGACAAAGGTTTGTTGCTTCTGGTTTTGGAACGATAGTTGGTGCAACATTTGTTGCTAAATTACTATATCCCATTGCATTTGCCATAGCATTTGCTTTTGCTGCATAAACACTTTGAGCAGGAAGTTTTGTTTCACCTGTAAATTCTCTATTAATTAGTGATGTATATGTCAAATCAAGTTTTGCATCTGGTAAGAAGAATTTTTGATAGTACATAGACATTTCATATTTTTTCATTTTTTGAGCAGCTTTTAATTTTGCAAGTTCTGGAGAAGTTTTATATGCTTCTTCAACCAACATTTTTATAAATTTTTCCATATTGCTTGGAGTAGATACGTAATTTATAATATTGATTTCGCTTGTATAAAAAGCAGGATCAGTTGCTTTTAGTTCTGCTAATCTAAATCTTTCTGCCATTTCTGGCTTGTTTAGAAGTTTATTTATGTGTAATCTGACATTTTTTAAATCAGATTTCATCGCTAAAAATTGTTGTTCTTGTTCGTATAGTTGAGTAGCCCAACGCATAGCTTCTTCTTGTCCACATTTTCCCATTTTTTCTCTAACTCTCGCAATTGCTAGATTTTCACGAGAATGAAGAACATCTTCTTTTTGTACTGCAACTAAATTTTCTAAAATAAGTTCATCAATGTATAATTGAGCAACTTGAATACCAAGATTTTGTGCAGCTAGGCGAGCTTCTTCTTTTTGGAAAGAAACTTTTTTCTTCTTAACAAGAATATTTGTAACAAGTGCCGGTGAATATATTATTTGTTCTAAACCCATTTGGAAAACTCCAGTTTTTTCTGGGTATAAAAGTGTTGTTGATTCAGCATAATCGTGGTTGTATTGTTGATAACCTAATGTCATTTGAAATGTTGGTAAATATCTTAGCATTGCGGCAAGTGAAGCTCTTTTTGCTGCTTTTACTAACAAACTTTTTCTTTCAATATCAAGGTTTTGAATATCAAGAGTGTTAAATATATCAGTAAGTGAATATTTTGGAAGTTGTTTGTTAGAAATGACTTCGGCATTGTTTAATATTCTTAAATGTGGATCGTATCCGATTGCATCAGCTGTATCTTTGTTTAAAAAGACAATTTCATCTTCGTAGAAATATATTTTTTTAGCGTTTTGTTTGTTTCCATCAAGAACGCCTTTTATATTAAATGATGTTGCTTCAGCGACTTTTCTATCTAAATCATACGCTCCTGCTCCAAGTAAAATTCCATCTTTTACATCATCTTTGCCAGTTGTCGAAAAAGAAAGGATTTTTTTTGAATTGATGCCATCTATAAGTTCTTTTCTTTTTTCTGCTGAGAGATTAAACAATGGTGTTAAAACGATTGCATCATATCCATTTGCAGAAATGTTATTTAGGGTGGATTGAATGTTGTTATTATTTACTGGTAATATCCCAAAATTAATGTCTTTAAGTTTTGGTTTAAGTTGGCTGTTCCAATTGTTTTGGGTTTTGTAAAAACTATCATTCATTAAAATAGCTACTTTTTTAAAATGTGCTAAACGATTAAAGAATAATATTCCTTTTACTGATTGTTGAACAGGATTGAAAAAATCAGCTCCTATATCTCTAAGACCATATTGGTCTATTGTTACGACAAATTTTCCTTTATTGTTTTTA
>JAZLGV010000012.1:0-2809 GCA_045616505.1 Candidatus Gastranaerophilaceae bacterium
ATTGTAATATTAAACCCAGTATAACCATTTACTTTCAAAAATTTTATTCTTTGAATTAAATCTTCTGCTGGAGTATCTAACGCTTCATAAGTTCCATCCAACCCTAAACTTTTCAAACCTGCTTCATGAATATATGGAGAAACGGAATGACCAACTGGAGAACCTATTAATGCGAATTTTAAACCCATTTTTATTCCTCTTCTGCAACTTTTGAAAAATCACAATTCTTACTTGAGCATTGAATAAATGTACCTTTTTTCAATACTTTTTTAACTAAAATTGAATTACATTTAGGACATTTTTCATCGACTGGCGGATACCACAATACGAAATCACAATTTGGATATTTGCTGCAACCATAGAAAATTTTGCCATATCTTGATTTTCTTTGAACAATATCGCCGCCACATTTTGGACATGCAACACCAGTTGAAACCAAAACACTCTTTCTATTTTTACAACCTTCTTTTGTACATTCCATATATTTGCCATAAGGTCCAGTCTTGAATATCATATCAGAACCGCATTTTTCACATTTTTCAGTGCAAACTTCTTGTTCTTTTTCTTCTGTTTCAAGTCCTGTATCTTCTGGATTTTCACCCAAAACATTAATTGGCATCATTGTTTTACATTCTGGATAACCAGCACAACCCAAGAATTGAGTTCCAAACTTACTTGTTCTAACAACCATTTTATTACCACAATTAGGGCATTTAATACCACTTTCAATCATTACACGGCTTGAATCTGCGGCATTTACAGTTTTCATAAATGGATCATAAAAATCTTTTAAAACTTTGTTCCAAACAGCTTTTTTATCTGCGATTTTATCTAATTTGTCTTCCATTCCGGCTGTAAATTTATAATCCATAATCTCAACAAATTGTTCGCACAATTGTTTTGATACTGTTCTTCCAAGCAAAGTTGGATATAAAACTTTTGCTTTAGCTTCAACATAACCACGTGTCTGAATTTTTGTAATAATTGAAGCATAAGTAGATGGACGACCGATGCCATACTCTTCCAACGCTTTAACCAATGATGGTTCTGAAAATCTTGGAGGAGGTTGAGTGAAGTGTTGTTTTGGATTTACTTTTTTACAAGTCAAAACATCACCCTTGTTCAAATCTGGCATTTTTACTTTTTCTTCATCTTCTTCAGAATCATTATACAATTTTGAATATCCGTCAAATGTAACTTTGCTTGTTGAAACACGCAAAATATAATCACCCGCTGAAATTTCTACGGCTTTATTTGCAACAAGAGCATTTGACATTTGACTAGACATAAACTTATTCCAAATAAGTTTATAAAGTTTGTATTGTTCAGCAGTTAAATATTGTTTTACACTATCAGGTGTGCGTTCAGGATATGCAGGACGAATAGCTTCGTGAGCATCTTGAACATTCTTTTTGCCTTTTTTTACATAATCATTTGGAGTTTCTGGGTAATATTTTTCACCATAATTCTTCAAAATGAAATCTTTTGCCATATTTTGAGCATCATCAGATATTCTTACGCTATCTGTTCTCATATATGTAATAAGCCCAACTGCACCATCTGAACCAAGTTCAATACCTTCATATAATTTTTGTGCAACTTGCATTGTTTTTGAAACGCCAAAGCCTAATTTTGAACCAGCTTCTCTTTGTAATGTTGAAGTTATAAAAGGTGCTGATGGTTTTCTTTTTGTTTCTTTATTAGTAACTTTTGATACTTCAAATTTTGTTGATTTATCTGACAAAAAATCAGCTATTTTTTGAGCTTCTTCTTCGTTTTTTATTTCGACTTTTTTATCTTTATATTTTGAAAGTTCAGCAGCAAAAATTGCATCGTCTTTTGACAAATCAGCAGAAATAGACCAATATTCTTGTGGTACGAATGCTTCAATTTCAGCTTCACGTTCGCATATCATACGAAGTGCAACAGATTGAACTCTACCTGCTGAAAGTCTGTAATTACCCAATTTTTTCCATAAAACAGGACTTAGAGTATAACCAACAAGTTTATCTAATATCTGACGAGTTTGTTGAGCTTTCACTCTATCCATATCAATATCTCTTGGATGTTCAACTGCATATTTTACAGCTTTTGGCGTGATTTCGTTAAACTCGATTCTAAAAATTTTATCATCATTTACTTTTAAAACTTGGCGCACATGCCACGCTATAGCTTCTCCCTCACGGTCAGGGTCGGCTGCAAGATAAATTCTATCTGCTTTTTTAGCAAGTTCATTTAACTTAGTAACAACTTTTTTCTTTTCTGGAATAATTTCAAAACTTGGTTCAAAATTATTTTTTACATCAAAACCTAATACTTTTTGAGGCAAATCTCTTATATGACCGAAACTTGCTTCAATAGAATAACTATCTCCCAAAATCTTTTTAATAGTTTTAGACTTTGCTGGAGATTCGACTATTACAAGAGCTTTACCTGTCTTTGAAACTGGTTTTTTTTCAGTAGAAGAAGTTGTCTTCTTCATTTTTACACTCTTTTCTTCTGACTTTTTTTCTAATTTCTCTGCCATGCCATAAATTATAACATGTTAAATAATTTAAGCAATGGAATATTTTTCGCCTTCGATTTGCTTTATAACTCCTGATAACTCTAAATTCGTCAATGCAACGAGCAAATCATCCGCATTTATGCCAGTTTCATTCAATATACTTTCAAAACATTTTGGTTCAATTTCAATTGTATTCAATATTGATTTTTCATCTTTATCAAATGTTGAAAAATCTAATTTCATTTGTTCTGCGGTGTTTATTTGCCAATTCAAAGCCTGCAAAATATCATCGGCACAAGTAGT
>JAZLGV010000013.1:0-2159 GCA_045616505.1 Candidatus Gastranaerophilaceae bacterium
AGCAGTTATTAATGGAAGCGTTCCATTTGTAAACAAACTTATATATTCAACACCAAGATATTCTGCTAAAGCTTTTTCCAATTGCTTATGATATTCTCCACTATTGGTAAGCCATTTGCGCTGCCAAATATCTTCAAGACATTTTTGGAATTCTTTCAAATCTGGTAATAAAGGACTTGTTACAGTAATTATTTTCTCATCTGACACCATTACACCTCTTTTTTTCGTAGAAATCTAACACTTACAGTATTTATTATATATTCATAAGAATCAAGTTTAAATATCTTTGAACCTAAAATATAAATTAAAACACCACAAAAAAATTGTATAATTAACTTTAACCAATATGAAATTGAAAAAAGATTAACTAAAGCCACTATTATTCCCATTACAGCAGCTAATAAAATTCCTGGCAGAATATCTTTCAATTGTTCTAAATATCCATATTTTAATAATTTTTTATTTGGCCACGAATTTATCACTTGATTAATAACACTGGTAAATAACAAACTATATGCCATAACAAGAACACCAAACCACATTGAAATTAATGTCACTACTATACCTACAATTTTTTTTATAACTTCTAACTTTAAAAATAAATCACTTCTACCAACTGCTTTTATTGCATTTAAATTTGCCGTATGGATAGGATAAAAGCAATACGTAATACAAAAAATACACATATATGGGATACAAGGCATCCATTTATCTGTTAACAGAATATGAATTACACTAGGTGAACAAGCTGCTAATCCAAACATTAATGGTGCAATACAATAAGTACTCGTTTTTATTGCACGTCTAGTCATGGCTTTAATTTTTTCTTGATTATCTTGTTCCGAAGCCATCGCTGGCAACAATACGCTATCAATAGCATTATTTAAATTTCCTACAATTGCTTTTGGAAATAAATTTGCCTTTGTATAAAAAGCTAAATCTTCAGGAGAATATTTTTTTCCAATTATTAGTTGTCTTAAATCAACATATATGGTATCTATCACTGCTGAAATTAAAAGTTTCCAACCATAACTAAACAATTGTTTTAATCTGCTAAAAGAAAAAACAAATATTGGTCTCCATTTTACAATTAACCACAGCAAAATCGTGTCTACTGTTATATTTGTAAGTTGTTGAGCAATCAAAGACCATACCCCATATCCGTGATATGCCATCCATATCCCAACAAAAGCAGCCAGCATAGTACCTATTAGTGTTGCAAAAAAGAATTTTCGAAACTGAAGTGTTTTACTCACATAAGATTGCTGAATATTTTTTACGCCAGAAACAAGTATCGTTATACTTAAAACACGAATTAATGAAGTCAACTCTTCATTATTATAAAAAACCGCTATATATGGTGCCAAAACAAACATAATAGTATATAAAATTATGCAGAAAACAACATTAGTATAAAAAACCGTAGAAAAATCTATATTATCAGTATTTTTCTTTTGAACAAGTGCAGTTCCAAGTCCACTATCAACAAAAACATTTAATACATTTATAAAAACCATTATTAATGCTACTGTTCCATAATCTTCAGGTGTTAGCAATCTTGCCAATATAACAGAAACAACAAGTGCAACTAATTGTGCACCAGTTCGTTCTAAAAATCTCCAAATCATATTAGAAAAAACTTTTTGCTTTGTTATCTCAGCCATAACAGCCCCACTTGTGTATACCGTACATATCCAATACAATCTTGTATAATATATACCTCATGATATTACAGAAACAAGTAACTATTATATTAGTTACAAAAATTAAGACACTCCGTCTAAAGCCATCTTGAATTAATAAAAAAAATTGTCAGAATCAATAAGTTATATTTTACTTATTAAGCACTAAAAACTTACGCTAATTTTGTAAATTAATAATATTTTTTTCACACAATAACAGATTACTGATTATTTCACCGAAACTGCACCATCAATACTCATCTGAGCACCACCAGTATCCATAACAGCACCAGTTAGTATTTGTAAAAAAAATAACCTTAAGTAAGATTTTTATGGACTTGATAAAAGTTCAAATCTTATTTTAAGGAGGCCTACTTATGGCCAAAATCAATCCGAAGCTCCTTCTAGAGCTAATTGAAAGTGGCATGTCCAGGAGACAAATCTGTTCCACCCGGCATGTCAGTTCCCACACAGTCA
>JAZLGV010000014.1:0-5245 GCA_045616505.1 Candidatus Gastranaerophilaceae bacterium
ATTTTAACTTCGTCTTCAATTTCAACGTCTTCGTCGATTTCTTTTGCATCTTCTAATGAAATTTGAGTATCTGCATCTTCAACTGTTTCAACAACAACTTTTGTTCTGAATACACCGATTTCACCAGATTGTTCGTCTAAAAGACCTTCGATATTATCAGCTTCTTTTAAATGCATGTGTCTTTTGTATGCTGCAACCATTGCATCGCATAAAGATGCAATTAGCACTTCTTTTGAGATTCCTTTTTCTCTTTCCAATTCTTCACATGCTTCAAACAAAGCAGTTCCAATTTTAATCATTGTTTTGTCCTTTCTTTATCTTAATCTTCTATATATAATTTCGTTGATTTAATATCTTTTAATTTTAAAATCATTTCTTTTTCATCAGAAAGTCTTTTTACAAAAATTTCTGATTTTTCTTCCATGTAATCAATCAAATTTGCTTTGAATATTTTTTCTGTTTCGCCTTCTAATGGCTCAACAAGTTTGATACTTACGTTTCTGCCTTTAAAATATAAATATTCTTTATTAGATTTGAATTTTCTTTCAAGTCCTGGAGAAGAAACTTCTAAATAATATTTGCAAGGGATAAGTTCGTCTAAAAATTCGTTTAGGCTTCTTGTAATGCTTTCGCAGTCATCAAGAGTTACATCTCTGTCGTAAGAGAATAAGAATATTCTCAAAAACCATCTGTGATTTTCTTTTTCAAAATCGATTTCGATAGGAATTAAGTTATAACGCATTGCAGTATTTTCGATTAATGGCGTTATTTTTTCGATTATTTCGTATCTATTTAGTTCTTGTTTCATCTTAACCCTTTTTTGTTATAGTAAAAATTTTGTAGTTCAAAAAGAACTACATTTAACTAGGACTTGGTGCAATACTGCAATTTGCAGAAAGATAAAAAATGAAAAATCATTTGCTCTGCATTTATATAATATTACATGCAAAATTGTTTGTAAAGTCTTTTGATTTACAAAACTTCGTCAAAAGTTTTAAAATGAGCTTTGCAAACTTCTTGCAATCTGTCTTTTCCAAAAGTTTTGATAAATTCTTTTGCAGTTGCTTTCACTCCGTCATTACAACCTTTAGGGAAAGTTATGCCATAATAACTTTTCATATCTTTCATTTTTTGAACATAAGTTGCTCTTGCAAGTACAGATGCTGCTGCGACTGCTAAATAACTTTCACCTTTGCATCTTTGTTCAAGTTGAATTTTTTTACCATTTTTCATTAATGCGTTTTTTATATAACTTTCATCACCGAATTTGTCTGATAGAGCAAAAGAGCATGGTGATTTTTCAAGTATGTTTTCAATAACTTTGGCATGTCCCCACGCTAAAAGTTTGTTTAGGTTTTCAAAATTTGAATAAAGTTGGTTATATTTTTGGTTAGAAATAGCTATACAAGACCAAGCACTTTCTTTTTGAATGATTTTTGCCATTTCAAGCATTTTTTCGTCTTTTAATGTTTTACTATCTCTTATTCCAAGTTCTGTGAATAACTTTGTAGTTTTAGGGTTTATTTGAACACCTGCGATAACAAGTGGTCCAAAAAAATCACCTTTTCCTGATTCATCTGTTCCGATATAAATTTCAGGTACTTCAAGTATGTTTGAAGAAGTTGGAGCGTCTGAAGAAAAATCATTAGGAAATTCTTTTGCAAGTGCGTTTTGTAAATTTTCTATGTTTTTTCCTTGAATTAAAAATTTTGCAGAATTATAAAAAACTGCGCTAAAATCAGCACATTTCAATTCCCAAAAAGCGTATTGCTTTTCTTTTTCTTCGACTTCAAAATTATTTTTTATAAAGTTTTTTATGTCGTTTTCTAATTTTGCATTAACTTTTTTTGAAAAATTACTCATAGAATTTATTTTATCATATAATAATTTTTAAATAGATATAATTATAAGGGTGGTTAAAAATGATAAAAGTTGCAGTATGCGGAGCATGCGGAAAAATGGGTACACAAGTTGTAGATGCCGTTTTGAAAGATGCTGAATTAGAACTTGTGGCAAAAATTGATATAGTTGATGGTGAAGGTATTTTTAAAACAATTGAAGATGCTAAAAATCATACAGATATTGATGTTTTGGTAGATTTTACACAACCAAAATCAATTTTTGAAAACGCTTTGTACTGTTTGAATAATGGGATAAAACCTGTTATTGGTACAACTGGTTTGACAGATGAACAAATTGAAGAATTAAAAAGTTTATCAAAAAAGAACAATGCGTCATGCCTTATCGCTCCAAATTTTTCAACAGGTGCAGTTTTGTTGATGAAATTTGCTCAACAAGCAGCAAAATATTTTGATAATGCAGAAATTATTGAACTTCATCACAATCAAAAGAAAGACGCACCATCAGGTACTGCGATAAAAACAGCACTTATGATGTCTGGTGAAAAAGATAGTTTTACAAAAGATAATTGTCCTGAAACAGAAACAATAAAAGGTTCAAGAGGTGGAATTTCTTATTCAGATATTCATATTCATTCAGTTAGAATGCCAGGTTATATAGCATCTCAAGAAGTAATATTTGGCTCTGCTGGTCAAATATTCAAGATAAAACATGATACAATGGATAGGTCATGTTATATGGCTGGTGTTGTTCTTGCAATAAAACATGTTGCAAATAACAATGATTTTATTTATGGATTAGATAATATATTATAATTATATATATAGGAAGGGTTGAAAAATGAGAAAGCCAAAAATTGCAGTATTAGGTGCAACAGGAGTAGTTGGAAGAGAAATCTTAAAGTGTATTGAAAAACTTGATATTCCTTATGAAAGTATAAAACTTTTATCAAGTGCAAAAAGCGCAGGTAAAAAAGTTGAATACAGAGGCGAAACCCTTACTGTTGAAGAAGCAACTCCTGACAGTTTTGATGGTATAAATATTGTTCTTGCTTCAGCAGGTGGCGAAACAAGTAAAAAATTTGCTCCTGAAATTGTTAAACGTGGCGGTGTAATTATTGATAATTCAAGTGCGTTTAGAATGGATAAAGAAGTTCCTCTTGTTATTGCGGGTGTAAATGACGAAGACTTGAAAAAACATAAAGGTATAATTGCAAATCCAAATTGTTCTACATCACAATTGATGCCTGTATTAAAACCACTTGATGATTTTGCAAAAATTAAAAGAATGATTGTTTCTACATATCAATCAGTTAGTGGCGCAGGTCTTGCAGCGATTAATGAATTAAAAGAAAGCACACAAGCATCTCTTGATGGCAAAGATTTTGAACCTAAAAAGTTTGTAAAACCTATTGGGTTTAATGTTATTCCACAAATTGATGTTTTCTGTGAAAACGGTTATACAAAAGAAGAAATGAAAGTTACAAACGAAACAAGAAAGATTTTGCATTTGTCAGAAAATGTACCAATTTCTTGTACGGCAGTAAGAGTTCCTGTTTTCCGTTCTCATTCAGAAGCAGTTACGGTGGAATTTGAAAAAGATATAACAGTAGAAAAAGTTAAAGAAATTTTGTCTAACACAAAAGATGTTGTAGTCATGGACGATACTGCAAATTCTATTTTCCCAACTGCATTAGATACTGCAGAAAAAGATCCAGTTTATGTTGGAAGAATTAGAAAAGGTATCGCATTTGATAATGCAATTGACTTTTGGTGTGTTGCAGATAACTTGTTGATTGGTGCAGCTTTAAATACTGTTAAAATCGCACAAAAAGTGATTGAATACCAATTATTCTAATTGATTAATCAATAAAATTTCATACTAAAGTATAAAGTAATTCAAACTAATTTTGAATTACTTTATTTTTTAAAAAAGATTAACATAATAGAGAAGTACAACTAAGAAGCTCCAGACCGTGTTGGTCAGGGGTAGAGTATTTTGTGTGTGGTGCATTACGGAAAGAATGCACAGGTATTTTTGAAAGGAGATCAAACTATGTCAATTACAGTTAACACAAACATGCAAGCGTTGAAAGTTCAACACAATTTGAACGGTGCAACTACTAAAATGAACACAGCTATGGAAAGAATGTCATCTGGCTACAAAATCAACAAAGCAAAAGATGATGCTGCTGGTTTCGCTGTTGCAGCTACTTTAGGAAAAACAATTTCTGGTGGCAAAATTGCAAAATCAAACGTATCAATGGGTGATGACTTACTTCAAACAGCTGAAGGTTCATTAAACGTAGTAAAAAGCAACTTGGAACGTATCAGAGATTTGACAGAACAAGCTGCTAACGGAACTTATTCAACAGAAGATTTGAGAGGTATCGCAAAAGAAGTTCAAGCTCGTTTAGACCAAATTGCAAACATCTCTGAAACAACAGCATTCAACGGCAAAAACCTATTAGATGGTACTCAATCAAATGGTATTGCATTACAAATCGGTACTGAATCAGGTCAAACATTGACTCTTTCTGGTGATATTTTCAAAACTGTTGATATGACTTCAACTTTAGGTGGTTTGAAAACTATTATCGAAGCTGGTAATACTCAAACAATTTCAAATCAATTAGATACAATTGATACAGAAATTACTGGTATCATCAACAGAATCACTGACATTGGTGCTGCATCAAACAGATTAGAATCAATTGGCGATACTTTGGAAGTTCAAAACACTAATATGACTTCTGCATTATCAACAATCAAAGACGCTGACATCGCTGAAGAATCTGCAACTTATGTTCAACAACAAATTCTTCAATCAGCTTCAGCAACATTGTTAACACAAGCAAACTCAGCTCCACAAATCGCTTTAACTTTAATCCAAGGTTAATCGTTGATTTACTAGAGCATTTGAGAAATGTGAATGGCTTGGAACGTAAGTTCCAAGCCATTTTTTCGTCTTTGTAAATTTTTATTCACATTTGTTGAGTTAACACTTTAAAAATATATAAAAAGTTATATACTGAAAATATGGAATGCATAAAATGAATTTATGCAAACCTATCATGATATTAGCGTGATATGTGAAGTGAAACAAACTAACAAAATTGCCTTGTCCGGTTTTGGCGTTGGCGAAGTTTCGGTGTCGTACACAAAGGAAATAGTGTACATGTATTTTTGAAAGGAGATCAAACTATGTCAATCACAGTAAACACAAACATGCAAGCATTAAAAGTTCAACAAAACTTGAACAGCGCTACTTCAAAGATGAACACTGCTATGGAAAGAATGTCATCTGGTTACAAAATCAACAGAGCAAAAGATGATGCTGCAGGTTTCGCTGTTGCCGCTACTTTGGACAAAACAATTTCTGGTTC
>JAZLGV010000015.1:0-6646 GCA_045616505.1 Candidatus Gastranaerophilaceae bacterium
CATCTATTGAAACTATCATGCTTTTAAATTTATACTTTACCAAATTTTCTGCCATTTCATCTGATAATGTATTCAAATTAACACCATTATTTGCAGTTAAAAATATTTTCTTTTGATAAGCATATTTAATTATTTTATCAAGCTCTGGATTTAAAAATATTTCACCATTATTTGAAAGTTCTATTTCTTTTATTTGAGGATTTTCATCAACTAACTTTTAAAAATCAGAAAATTTCAAAAAACCACAACCACCTGATTTTCTGATTTTTTCTTCATTCATTCGCATCCAACAAGCAGGACAATTTAATTGACACAAAGAACACGCTTCTAAATTGATTTTTGTGGGTAAATCTGCTTTTGATTTATAAATAAATTCACTTTTTTCCAATCTTTTATTAGACAAAAACGAACATGAACTACACAACATAGAATACACACTAGCCCCTGCAACTGTTTTCAAAAATTCTCGTCTTTGCATGAAATTATTTTATCACTAATTATTCTAATTCTCTATCACTATACATTTCATAATTTTCTTCTCTTAATGTTGTATATATATAACAATGTGAACAATATACATCTTTTTTTGGTAAAACTGAAAAATCAGTTAGCATTTTCTTTACATACAATACTTTCATGTTATTCAAAGATTTAAACAAACCCGACTTAAAAACATTTATATTATATTTTTTGTCATAAATACAACATCCAAACAAATTTCCATTCCAATTAATTTGAGGAAATTCAAATAAATCACGGCAAAAAAACCAATTTGACTCTTTTGTTCGATATAAATTTAAAAGTCTTTTTTCATCTTCATATTCTAAATTTATACCAGATAATTCTTCTGCTCTTTTTTTCTGATCCTCTGACAACCTATCATAGTTAGTTTGTTTATTTTGATCAAATTTTATTTCCATATCTAATTCTTTTGCCAATTTTTTTGCAAGTGGAATATCTTCAATATTATGACTAAAAATAATAAATTTATATATCATTTTAGGATATTCTGAATTATATTTTTTCTTATATTCATTTATCTTTTTAATATTAGCGATAACTTTATTAAAATCTCCACCGCGTCTGTATATTTTATAAACATCAGGTGTTGCTCCATCTATTGATACAACCATTTCTTTAAATTGATATTTTACAAGAACTTCTGCCATTTCATCTGATAATGTATTTAAGTTCACACCTGCCCAAGCAACTAAATTTATTTTCTTTTCATAAGCATATTTAATTATCTTATCAAGCTCTGGATTTAAGAATATTTCTCCTGCATTTGATAATTCTATCCATTCTAATTGAGGGTTATCATCTACGAAATTTTTAAAATCAGAAAATTTCAAATAACCAAAACCTTCTATTTTACGCAATCTTTCTTCGCATATACGCATCCAACATGCAGCACATTTCAATTGACACAAAGAACATGCTTCTAATCTAACTTTTTTAGGCAATTCTTCTTTTGTTTTATATAAAAAACTTCTTTCTTTTTTAGGAGAAGTATTTGAATACTTAGATTTTACACGTTCAAAAATTATTTTTTTCATCTCTCTTTGCCAATTATTTCTTTCTACATCTTATTTTTAAATAAATCAAAATTATTCTTTAATATTATATATTTTAAAATTTTCTTCTTTTAACATTTTATACACAAAACAATCAGAACAAAGTATCCCTTCTTTTGGTGGGACAGAAAAATCAGTTAGCATTTTTTTTGCATATAAAACTTTTATATTATTCAATGATTTTAATAAACCATCTTTAAATACATTTACATTAAATTTTGAAATAGAAGGATAACAACAACCTAACAATTTTCCATTCCAATCAATTTGTGGTGCTTCAAACAAATCTTTGCAAACAAACCACGCTAACGGATTTTTCTTATATCTTTCTATATAATATTTTTCTCTTGACTCTTCAATTTTTATACCTGACAATTCTTCTGCACGTTTTTTTTGTTCTTCAGACAATGTATCATACCAAGGCAAACTATTCTGAACAAAACTTATTTCCATATCTAATTCTTTTGCCAATTCTTTTGCAAGTGGTATATCTTCTATATTATGGCTAAATATAATAAATTTATATATCAATCTTGGATACTCTGAATTATATTTTTTCTTAAATTCGTTTATTTTTTTAATATTTGCTATAACCTTGTTAAAATCCCCACCACGTCTATAAATCTTATAAACATCAGGTGTTGCTCCATCTATTGAAACAATCATAGATATAAATCTATACTTGACAAGAATTTCTGCCATCTCATCTGACAATGTATTCAAATTTACACCAGAAAATGCAATTAATAAAATATTCTTTTCATAAGCATATTTTATTATTTTATCAAGCTCTGGATTTAAAAATATTTCACCATTATTTGATAATTCTATTTTTTCTATTTGTGGATTGTCATCAACTAATTTTTTAAAATCAGAAAATTTTAAATAACCTAATCCTTCTTCTTTTTTTATAGTTTCTTCACCTTCACGCATCCAACAAGCAGCACAATTTAATTGACACAATGAACACGCTTCTATCCTGATTTTTTTAGGTAAATCTTCTTTTGTTTTATACAAAAAACTTCTTTCTTTTTTAAATAAAATATTTGAAGTTTTTGATTTTATGCGTTCAAAAATTATTTTTTTCATTCAAAAATTATAAATTTTTTATTTTCTTCTGTCAATTATTTTTTTTGCGGATTATTTACAAGCAAAAGCAAAGGAACAACAATCAAACAAGCAATTCCAAAAATTCTAAATGCTTCCATAAAAGACCACAAAGCTGCTTGTTGTCTTAATTGTCCATACAAAGTATATTGTGCCATATATTGAGCCACATTTTGACTTGTTGAACTCATAAAAGCACCTTGTATAGCAGACAATTTTGCATTAAACACAGGATTTAAAGAATTTAGATGTCCAACCATATTCGCTTGGTGAATTTGAGAATATCTTGAAATCAAAGTCGCAACTGCAGATGTACCAACTGCACCACCTATAATTTTTACCAAATTTTGTAACCCGCTGGCATTTGTCATTTGAGAATTCTTCAATGTAATAACAGAAAGAGCAATAATAGGAATCATCGCCAATGACATTCCAAATCCAAACATAAAATTAGGCAACGCAACATTGTGATAAGCAATTTCTAAATTCAAATTACCCAACATCAAACCTGCTGCACCCATAAAACAAAGCCCTGTTGCAGTTAAAATTCTTCCGTCAATTTTTGTTGAAATTGCACCTGCAATAACAAGTCCTGTCAATGCACCACAACCACGTGGAACAAGAGTCAAACCACTTAAAAACGCATCATACCCCAACATACTTTGCAAAAACATTGGTAAAATTGCAGTTGAAGCAAGCATTACACCTTGTTGAATAACTTGTATTATTGTTCCGACAAAAAAGTTTCTGTCAAAACACACAGATAAATCAACTAAAGAATCTTTTTTCTTTAATTGAGAAATTATAAATAACAATGCAGACAATGTTGAAAGCAAGAATAATTTCACAATAAAAGGGGAATTAAACCAATCTTGGTTGTTTCCCTTATCTAACATAACTTGTAAAGATACTATCCAAACTGTTAATAAGAAAAAACCTGTTGCGTCAATTGATACATTCTTTTGTTTTCTTGCATAAGGCGGATCTTCAAGAAGTTGTTGTGTTAAATATACGGTCAAAATACCTATTGGAACATTTATAAAGAAAATCCAAGGCCAATTCCAGTTATCTGTAATCCAACCACCAATTACAGGTCCGATAACAGGAGCGATAACGACAACAAAACCAAAAACTGCCATTGACTGACTTCTTTTTTCAGGTGGAAAACCCTCTAACGAAACAGCTTGAGCAATTGGCAAAATCCCGCCGCCGCCTAAACCTTGCAATATTCTTGCAAAAAGCATCATTTCCATTGAATTTGCAAATCCACAAATAAATGAAGAAATCGTAAACAAAGAAACACTTATTGTAAAAAATGTTTTTCTTCCTAAAAGTTTGCAAAACCAATCAACAGCGGGAATCATAATTCCACTTGCAACCAAATAACTTGTTAAAATCCAAGTAGATTCTTCTTTACTAACAGAAAAAGTTCCTGCCATGTGCGACAAAGCCACGTTTGCAATAGTTTCATCTAAAACAAACATAAATGCAGCACAAATCGTTGGTATAATAATCAACCAAGGACTTTTACTCGGTTTCCATTCTTCTTCTTTTTTATCAATTGCAATTTCTGACATTTTTATTTAACTTTACTTGATTTTTACTCTTGGGATAACAGACATGCCTGAAACAATTGTATATTTTGATTTATCTATTTTTTCATCAAAAACTATTTTTACAGGAATTCTTTGAACGATTTTCACAAAAGAACCAACAGCATTTTCTGGAGGGAACAAACTTGATTTTGCACCTGATGCTCTTTGAATACTATCAACTTTTCCTGTAAATTTTTTGTTAGGATACGCATCTATTTTTATTGAAACAGGTTGTCCTGCTTTCATATTTCCAATTTGACTTTCTTTAAAATTAGCAACTACCCACACTTCGTCAGAAGCGATTGCAAATAAAGGTTGTCCTACTTTTACATAAGCACCTTTTTCAACATTTTTATTAGTGATTGTTCCTGTTCTTGGTGCAACGATTTTTGTATAACTTAAATTTAAAGCAGCTTTATCTCTTGCAGCTTTTAAAGATTTTATATCTGAATCAACAACTTTTGAATTTGTTTTTGACATGATAGCTTCATTTGCACTTGTAACTTTTGCTTGAACCATATCATATCTTGTTTGTGCATTATCCAAAACTTGTTTTGAAACTGCACCTGTTGCATACAATGATTTATATCTTTCTAAATCTGTTTTTGCATTCTCGATTTCTGAATCAGCAGCATTTGCATTTGCAACTGCGACTTTTTGATTTTTTAACGCTTTTTGATACATAGCATCAGCTTGTTCCAATTTAATTTTATAATCTGAATCATCGATGATTGCTACAACATCACCCTCTTGCACCATTTGATTGTCCGTAATAAAAACTTGTTCTATTTGACCTTCAACTTTTGGTGCTATTTGAACTAAATGTGATTCAACATAAGCATCTTCTGTTGATTGATATTTTGATTCATTCGTTATAAACAACGTAACTAAAATAGTTATTATGATTGCTAAACATGCCAATATTGTCTTTTGTTTTGAAATAAAAATTTCTTTTATTTTTTCTATATTTAAATTTTTTTCTTCGCTCATTTGTCCTCCATTAAATTTGAGTTTCTACAAGTTCACTCAATTTATTTCTCAAATCTTTTAACATTTGAACTAACTTATCTTCATAACTTACATCTATATTATCTTTTATATGTTTTGTATATGGCAAAATTCTTTTATTTGTTTCTGCAACAAATTTTTTACCCATTTTAGTCAAAAACAACATTTTTACTATACGATTTGAACGCTTGTCAATTTTAACTTCTACATAACCAGCATCGCTCAAACGATTAATAATTCTACCGGTATTAGCTCTATCTTTTATCAACAATTTGGCTAAATCTCTTTGGCATAAAGCTTCATTGTTGTTGATAATATCAAGTGCAATATATTCTTCAAACGGAATTTCTATATTCAAACCTTCAAAAAGTTGCACACCTAACAACTTCAAATACTTTGCAGTAAGTCTTATTTGGTAAAACAAAGACTCTGTATAAGTTTCTTTTTGAATTCTATTTTCTAAACCTTCACCCATATATTATTCTTTCTATGTTGTATAAATAACATGTTGCATTTGCAACAATGTTATGTTAACATACTACTATATTCAATGTCAAGAGGAAGGAAGTTTTAAGAATGAATTTTAGAAAAGCCTTAGCATTTATACTTGTTTTAGGATTTTTGAATATGAATACTTTACCCTTAGAAGCAAAAGTTTTAACCAATAAAAAATTATCAAAACAAGAACAAAATAAACTAAATGCTGAACAAAACCACATTAAAGATATAAATTTGGAATGGTGGAAAGATTTTAATGATGAATATTTAACAGAATATATTTTAAGAGCATTAAAAAACAATCAAGATTTGCAAATTGCGACATTAAAAGTTGAAGAAGCAAGACAAATGACAAAACTTCAACTTGCAAACGAATTACCAACCTTAGAAGCTGGTGTTTCTCCACTGTTGTACAAACTTCCTGGAACAACAAGCACTGACGGACTTTTTTCTGTTCCAATTCTTGCAACTTATGAAGTTGATTTATTCTTAAAAAATCACGACAAAACAAAATCAAGCAAAAAAGTATATGAAGCATCTAAATACAAAGAAAAAGCTGCATATATTTCAATTATAAGTGCTGTTGGAACATGTTATTATAACATCGTTAAACTTGATAAATTAATAGCTATACAAGAACAATTAATCAAAGACAGAAATCAAATATATGATTTAATGAATCAAAGCAATGAAGAGGGTATTATTTCAACTTCTGACCTAGTTAAAGCTGATAAAGCAAGAGTTCTTGCTGATTTCGAAATGATTGAACTTAAAAAATCAAGAGAAACAATGCTTAATTTACTTGCCGTACTAATTGGTGATAGTCCTAACAACACAAGTGATTACAAACGTATTTCTTATAAA
>JAZLGV010000016.1:0-2480 GCA_045616505.1 Candidatus Gastranaerophilaceae bacterium
ACACCGAACATAACTTCAGTTACACCAACTTGGAAGCCATGACCTCTTTGATCTGGATCAGAGCTTAATTCAACAAGGAGAATTGTTGGAGTTAAGAAATTATCTGGATCAGATGTTGATAAGTATTCAAGATCTGTGTCGGATAATGGTTTATTTGTTTTATATGGAGTATCTTCTGCTCTAGAACCACAATCTTCAAAGAAGGATTGGTGGCGTTCAAGGTATTTAACAAATGCTGTTTTGTTTTCTTCAGTTTCTGAAGTTTCTTGGTCAGCAAAGATTGTGATTAAATTGAAATCGTAATCTTTTGAAACGAAATCTTTATTGTTGCTTAATAAAACATCAAATCCATCTCTTGCTTCATCGCAATTTGGACATGTTTCTGCAACATAGGCCAAGAAGAATTTGTACATTTGTTTTCCATTCTTATCTTTGATACTTGAAATGTCAGCGCTTGAATTATTCATAACTTCTTCAAGAGTGTAGGTGAGTTTGTCGGCTTCAGAGTCTGCACCACCTTCGAGAGATAATTGGTAATTGTTATAGAATGTTGATGCTCTTTTTCTTTGTTCTGAGCCTGCTTTTGCTGCGTCAACAATTGGTTTGATTGAGAAAATAACGCCGAAGATTAATCCGACGATTAATAAAGGTTGAATCCAGGCTGTTTGTCTAATCCAATCCCAGATCTTTTTGAAGAATGCTCCGATAGCTGCGATAATTACCATATTTGTGTGCCTCCCGATAGAATGCTGTAATATTTTACCACTATATTTATATAGCAACAAGCACTTTTTTAAGAAGACATTTTATGTCTCATTTTTGTGCGATTTTCTTTGATTTATACATAAAAATGTATATGATATATCTTGCAAGTATATGAAAAAAATTGAAAAACTACAAAAAAGAACTAATAGTTTCTTATATAACCATTTATGGTTAAAATTTATTATTGATTACGGTTTTGCACTTATTGCAACACTTTTTAGTGCTGCAATATTTGCTTTATGTATTAATGTATTTTTAGATCCTGCTGTGCTTGGTGGCGAGTGCGAAGGCATACAAACATTAGTTTCAGGTGGATCATCCGGTGCTGCTCAAGTTTTAAACTTGTTGTTTACAGTTAATGGAATTACAATCCCAAATAATCCTTCATTGTTGTTTTCAATATTTTATTTACTCATAAACTTGCCGCTTATCTATATCGCATTTAGATATGTTGGAAAACGTTTTGCTATTTTTACGGTCATAAACGTTGGTGCAGTTTTCTTAATGACTAACGCGATGCATGGTCAATTTTTTGTTGAGATTGCTTTATTTGTTAATAATCACGGCGGAATGCTTGCTCGTGCATTATTTGCTGGAATGTGCACAGGATTGAGCAGTGCGATTGCGTATAAGATTGATGCTTCTGCTGGTGGTTTTGACATCATTTCATATTATTTTTCTGAAAGAAAATCAACTCTTGCTGGAAAATATGGAGTCATCATTAATGCTACAATCATTTCAGCCTTTACAATCATTACTGCTGTTACAACATCAAAATGGGGAGAAAGCTTAGGATTAATCTTCTTCTCAGCTGTTTATTTATTAACAGTTATGCTTGTTATTGATGTAATCAATGTTCGTAATAAGAAAGCACAAATTCAAATTATTACCAGAAAGAAAGATTTAGCAAAATTACTTCTCGCAAATATTCCTCACGGCGCTACAGTTGTTAACGCTAGAGGCGCTTTTAGCGACAATGAACGTTATATTATTTATATGGTTGTTTCAACTACAGAAATTAAACGTGCTGTTAAAGTTGTTAGAGAGTTAGATCCAGAAAGCTTTGTTAATGTCACTTCGCTTCACCAAGTTTATGGACACTTCTATATGAAACCAATTAAATAATGAAAAAAAGAAATATTTTAAAATGGATAATATTTGTAATTGCTATTGCAATTAATCTTTTTATACTTGCAAATTCATTTGTTTCTGGTGATGCATCAACCGTTGAATCTAGCGCAGTTGTTTCAACGACCGCTGGAATAGTAAATGGTATCTCGCCAGGATTAGTCAACAATGGGAATTTAGAAGGTTTCACCGGCCTTATAAGAAAACTATTTGGACACTTTGGTTTATTTGCTGTTTCTGGTGCGGTTACTACTTGGGCAGCTTACCTATTTTTGAGAGAGACAAAATTCAATAGTTTTTGGTCAATTGGAGGCAACTCTCTTTTTGTTGGTTTAGGTGTTGCTTTTATTAGCGAATTGATCCAAGTTTTTATGCCGGGAAGAAATGGTTCTGCAGCTGATGTTGTGATTGATATGCTAGGCTATTTTATTGGGGTTTTGCTGGTGATTTTGATAATTTTCCTCGCAAAAAAGCGAATATCTTCCAAAACAGAGCAAGAAGAAAAGTGAGCCATATTCGACTCACTTTTTTAATGCGATTTCTGGCGGAGGAAAGGGGATTCGAACCCCTGCTAATCTTGCGACTAC
>JAZLGV010000017.1:0-2002 GCA_045616505.1 Candidatus Gastranaerophilaceae bacterium
GTTTGTTGCCAAATGGTAGAATCAGGAGAATTAAAACCAACTTTTCACGATATTTATACAAAAATGGCCGAATTAAACAGTAATTTTAAGAGTTATTTTATAATGAATAGCGATAAAGTACATAAAACAATTGAAAGTGTTATCGAGGCACATTTTGAACAAATACAACCTTGTAAACGTCAAACGATTTTTATTTCAGGCGAAACACAATCAGGCAAAAGTCTATTAGCAAAACATATAGCTGAATCTATGAATTATTCATACTGTACAACAAACGGAAAAAACCTTTTTGATAATTACGATTATGAAGATTGCATAATTATTGATGATGTTTCAAGCGAAAACACACCATTTACGTGGAAAACTTTTCTAAATCTTACAGACCCACAAGCATACTGTGGAAACATTCAAGCAAGATATAAAAATAAATGTCTTAAAAATCTTAAACTTATAATTTTTACAACAACAGAAAGTATATTTAATTTCTGTAGAAATATAAGAGATAAAGAAACTGAAGATGTAGAACAAGCATTTAGAAGAATAAAATACTACGTAAAAATAAAAGATTTCAAAGAAAACGCTTTTGATAAGTATCTTAAGAAAAAACAGTTATTTATAACAGTCGATACATCAATTTATGATAAAACGACAGATACGAGATTTAAGAGAATAAAAGAAGACTGGGTATATGAATTAGATTTTGAGATAGACAACAACAAAGATTTTGAAACAAATCTTGAAAATACAATATTTGATGGAATTGCATAACACGAGGTAATTTATTATGAAAGACGATTACAAAATAATTTATTTGAACTTCAACATCAATCCTAGTTTGATACCTGACAAAAATATTTTAAAAGATATACCGAAATCAGCAATGAAACGCGAAACGGCAATAAACAAACGTTACACGGTAAAACTAATGCCTGACATCGTAGAGGTAAAATCGCATTGGACAAATAAAGCAATCGGCAAGGTTGCATTAATGACTATCAACAACAAATTAGCGGAAGTTGAACCTAAAAAGTTTTTGAATCTTATATCAATAAGTAGTGTATTAAATGACGCAACTTGGGAAATATATAATTATATTTGTTGTGTAAATCCTAAAACAGACGAGATTAAACTATTCGAAAATATGGACTTACAAGGACTTGAAAACTTAGTAAATCCTACATTCAACATAAAAGGAGTAGAACTCAATGAAAGTACACCAAGGAATTGAACCAAGCATTTATATCAAAATCAGAGAAATGCAAGAACCTGAATTACACGAATATAAGGTTTGTTTTGAAAGAACGTGTAAAAACAAGGTAATAAATGGGTGTTACCTCGTTACGGAATCAACACCACTAAAAGCCGTAAAGAGTTTTTATTATCACCACTTAAAAGCAAGAGGTATTTACAAGGCCTTAACAGTAACAGACGAAAAAGGCAAAACGGTGTGGAGGCACACGACATTGCCAAATGAGTGTTTTAGCAACATCTAAGATTTAATAAACGTGTGTAGTAAAGGAAACGCCCTCTGAGAAACTCTCAGGGGGCGTTATTCGTTTTTAGACAAAAACGAGGAAACCATAACCTAAAAATAAAGGAGTAGAAATTAGTTCTCTTCCAAGAACCAAGAGGATATTTTGAAGATACAACCACAAGACCTGATAGTCAAGATTTAATTTTAATTTTGACACTAATTTTCTTAAAAAAGAAAAAAAGAAGTTGTAAAAAAAAGTTGTCATTTATAACATAATTTTACAAAAACCGTGTGTCATATTTCGTTTATGTGGTCAAGACATTTAAACGAATTGGCCTAATTTCGACGCTTAAATGTCTATAAAAGTTTACAAAACACACTGATTTTAAAAATAGGATTTTAGGAAATTGTTTTACAATTTCCTGAGCGAATAAGCTCTATTTTTGAATAAGAAAATGAACAGATTCGCTACTTGGAGAACTCTAATTTAATGAGTTTCAGAACTGATGGAACACATCAGAAGAATTA
>JAZLGV010000018.1:0-41135 GCA_045616505.1 Candidatus Gastranaerophilaceae bacterium
AATTATGAATATTCATTTAATTTGGCTTTTCTATTTGCTACAACGGTAAAACAAATAGAATAACATTACAACAAATAGAACTTAATTTAGTTAGATAACTTAATATAAAATTATCAACTCGATAACTAGATTATAAATAGATTTAGCATTGATGATAAATTGTAAAATTATTTGAGATATGATATCTTTGATATGAACAACAAAGAAATTCTAGGTTCAAATTTCATAAATTTTATAAGTTAGTAAACAGATAAGAAATGGAGAAAAATGATTAAAACTTTAAATGGCATAAGATTTTTTCTATTTATTTGCATTTTATTAACTCACATAAAATATATGATATGTGCAACACCAATAGGATTAAAATACTTTAATATTGTAAAAAACTCTGGAGAATTTGCAGTAACATTCTTTTTTATTTTATCAGGTTTTTGTATCGCACAAGGTTATTCAGAAAAATTCAAAACTTACACAAAATCAAAATTAAGTCATTTTTACAAAAAAAGATTTTTAAAAAGTTACCCACTTTATTTTATAACAGGCTTTTTAATGCTATTGTTTTTACATATATTAAACGACCCTAGCTTAATACAAAATTTTATATTCTTATATATTCCAATGATTTCTTCGTGGACAAATGTCCAATATAGCGGAGGAAACGAAGCTGCTTGGTTTATACAAGTAATTTTCTTATGTTATTTATTCACGCCACCATTACTATCAAAACTTTCAAAAATAAAAAATTCTAAATCATTATATTTTATTGCTATATTTCTTTTGACTACGCTTGCAATTATATGCCATATTACAAAGATTTTAAACTTACAAAATGCACATTACAATTATTTGTACCATTTCCCACCAATACGAATGATACATTACGTTTTGGGTATAATCATCGGCATTATTTATAAAAAACATTTGAATATAATTTTCAAATATTTTCACCCAAAAGCTATTGTTATAAGTATTTTAGATGTATTCATTGTTACATCTATTATCTATGCTTTAATAACTTTACCTAAGCATTTTATTACGACAAATATGATTTTTGTCCCAATCATAATTTTATCTATTTTTTACTTATCATTGATAAATTGTGGATTATTATACCAAATTTTGACAAGCAAAATAGCACAATCATTAGGGAATATAAGTTTAGAATGCTATCTTATACATTACTTCATAGTTCAGATTTGCAGCGCAACATTTTTCCCTACTTTCAATAGCAATATAGGAATAATCTATTATATCCTTGTTATGTTAGGAACAACTATATTTGTTTCTTATATATATAGAGATTTCAAACAAAAACATACAAAAGTTTTGGTAAAACTCGTAAATAAAATCATAAAATAAATATAACAATAATAGTATTACTCCTTTTATGGGGTTTTAATTAAAAGCCCCATTATATTTGAACACAATTGAAGTGATATCATCGCTTTGAGGTTCGGTTTCGATAAATGTTTTTACATCTTCTTTCACAATTGGAATAATGTTTTCTGTTTGAGTATCTTTATTTTCGTTTAAAATATTCAACAATCTATCTTCGCCATACAATTCTTTTTTACTATTCATAGCTTCTGTAATGCCGTCTGTATATAAGAACAATTTATCACCCGCATTTAGTTTATCTTCACCAAATGTGTAGTTATAATCTTTATCCAAGCCGATTACAAGGTTTGGAGTGCTTTGGTAGTATTCAAAATCACCATTTGCACGTTTTATCAAAGGTGGATTGTGTCCTGTGTTTACAAATTGCATTTCACCTGTTGCAAGATTAACTTTTATCAAAAACATTGTTGCAAAAAATTCTTCTTCGTTATTCTTACAAATTTTGCTATTCAATGAAGTCATTGCTTCTTCTATTGAAACACCTGATTTTAAAATCGTGCTTAATACGTTTTTCATCGCCATCATAAATAGTGCCGCAGGAATACCTTTGCCAGAAATATCAGCAACCAACATTACAAATTCATTGTCGTTAACAAAGAAATGGTCATAAAAATCACCACCAACTTCTTTTGCCGTTTCCATATCCGCAGAAATTTCAAATTCTTTTCTTGTTGGATAAGGATTAACGCCATCTGGCAAAGATGCAAGCTGGATAGTTCTTGCAATAGAAAGTTCTTTTTCTATACGATTATTTTCTAAATCAATAATATTGTACAAGTCTGCCATTACATTTAATTCGTCATCAGAATTTAGTTCGATATTTGTTGAACTAAGTTCTCTGTTTTTAAACGATTTTATCATCATTGTAGATAAATTTTTTATCGGTACTATGAAAAGTTTTTTGATATAAAAAATACACAAGAAATAAACTGAAAGCAGAGCAAGGAAAATTCTTAAAAAGATAATGCTCATATCGTGTTGCAATCGTTTTTCAACTTTTGAAAAATCTATATCAACCCCAGCAACAGCAATAGGTTTTGAATTTTTATCAAAAATTGTTGAATAACTAGATACAACGTGTCCAAATTCATTGTATTGTTCTTTTGACAAATTTTTGCCACCAGTTTTATATAATTCAATTACATCAGGTTCAACTATGTCTTTTTCAGAAACATAACCTAATTTATATTCTTCAAATTCTTTGCCTGTTTTTCCTTCCACAAGATAAAGCAAAGTAAGACTTTTGTCTTTTTCTTGTGGAATATAAATATAGATATATTTTAAACCGAAGCAACCTGCGATATTTTTTATTGATCTTAAATAACCATTATAAACTTTTTTTTCTTTGCCTTTAAGAAATTCCTTAACAGGTGCATCATACATCATATTTGCTACATCAAGTGCGCAAGAATGTGCAAGTTGAAAATATACATTTAAAAAATATTTTTTGGTTGAATAATATGAAATTGCAGAAAAAACAACACCAACGGTAGTACAAATAATAAGGAAATATACCAACATTTTTTTTGTTAATGAATTTTTTATATTTTTAAATCCGTATCTCATATCTTTTATACTTTTGATTATCCTTTGCTTTTCTATTTATCATATTCATTTGTAATAAGTTTTAGTTTCCCACCTTTTTTATTATTTTTTGGTCGTTCTTCACTTATTTCAAATTCCATTTCTTCGCAATTATATTTTCTTTTTATCTCATTGATTTTTGCGGTAATTTGTTTATTAAACTCATTTTTATCTGTATCTGGGGCATAAACAACTCTTAAAACCACTTTTGTTTTTGAAACTTTTGCATATTGATAACTTAAAATTTTGGGTAAGTGTTCTAATGCTAAAAATAGCACAATAGAAGGAAGTTCAACAGAATTTATTTTTATTGTATCTGATACTCTGCCTTTAACTTCTATTGTTGGTAGAATAGAGCCACATTTACATTTTTTATTAATTATTTTTACTCTGTCGTTTAATCTATATCTGATAATAGGTTGAACAAAATTTGATAAATCTGTAACTAAAACGCTTGTAGATGTTTCACCATCTTTTACTGGATTATCATTTTCATCGACAGGTTCTAATATTACCCAATCAAAATTAACGTGAAGCTTGTTTTCAGAACAACTCATTGCAATTTCGCCACCTTCGGTTGTGCAGTAGTTGTTTAGAATTATCAATTCATTGCCCCAAGCTTCTTTCATTGTTTCTATTACTTTTTCTGTAAGAAGTTCTGCAGAACATGCAATTGTTTGTGGGTGCATTTTTAAATTTCCTTTGATTTGTTCACTTGCAAGCAAAGCCAAAACAGAAGGATACCCACCGATAAAAACAGGTTGGAATTCGTTTAGTTTTTCTACCATTTCTTTTATTGGTGAAAGTGTTGATAATAATAACATATTATCAGCATATTTTTCGTTTGTTTTTTTCATCTTCAAAAAAGAAGCATAAGAAGATGTTGATTGTTCAGCTGCTATTATTGCTGCAATTTTATTTATTTGAGGATTCATTATTGACGCATTAATATCCTTAAATAAACGATTTGCAAGTAATGCACCGTGCACAAATTCGTGCATTTCATCTCTTACCATAAACAATGGAGTACCTGTTGTTCCTGATGTTGTTATTGCTTTGTATTTTTCTTTGAATGGTTTTAACATCAATTCAACATCTGATACATAATGTGCGACTTCGTCTTTAGTGATGTTTTTATCGCAAACCCATTGATTATAATGTTCCATCATTGTTGTTTTTTCGATTATTGGTAAATCTGATAATTCGAAATTTTCAACATCAATATTTTGGTATAAATATTTGAAAAATTCAGAATTTTCTTTTGCATATTTTACAAGAGTTTTTAATCTTTCTTTTCTTTTGCTCAAGATTGTTGGAACATCAAAAGAGTTTATATTTTTTATATCGTTTAGTATTTCATTTTTTAAATTTTCGTCCATTAAAAATTCCTTTAAATAGATTTGTTTAAATAAAATTTCAAACTTAATACATTTTGATTATTTTCTTGTTTATAAGAAATTTCATCAACATTATTTTTTACAAGTAAAAGACCAAAACCACCATTTATTCTATTTTCAATAGAACTGTTTATATCTGCATCATTGTTTTCAATAGGATTATATAAAACTCCGCTATCTTTAAATTGTAAACTCATTTCATTATTTTTTATGTCAGAAATTATTTCAACATCTCCGATTTTATCTTTATAGGCGTAGCTTGATATATTTACAAAAATTTCTTCTGTAACTAGTTGAATTTTTGCATTAAATTCTTCGGATAAATTATTTGTTTTTGAAATTTCATTTATCCAATTTACAATTTTATTCAAATTTTCTACTTTAGACTCTATTGATAAAATATTTTGCATATTAGCCTATTCTATTGTTAAAATTGTATTAAATCCTGTCATTTTGAAAATACTCATAACAGCAGTATTAACATTTTTTATAACCATTTTTCCTTGTTTTCCAGCAATAAATTTATGAGCTTTTGCTAAAACTCTAAGACCTGCACTTGAAATATAATCAAGTTCTGTCATATCTAAAATTAAGGTTTTTATATCTTCAGATAAATCAAGTATTTTTGTGTCTAAATCATTTGATGTTAAAGTATCAAGTCTGCCTTTTATGGATAATGTAAGTTCATCATTATTTATATTTTCTTTAACTTCCATTTTTATATTACTCCTTTTTTTATTTTATCATAACATATTTAAATTCTTATTATAAGAGTATTAAACCCGATATTTCTTGCGTAATTCCATTCAGAAACACTTGCTTTAACCAGTTCTAATCCTGAATACAAAATTTCATTATTTTTATCTTTCAAATATTCTATCGGATTGAATTTTAGTTCATTATCACGAAATCTTATATTAACAAAATCTTCTTCAATTGTAAGTTTTATATCTAAAAAGTCTTTTTTAGATTTGCTAACTTCTAAAACATTTGTTCCAACTTCTTCAATTATAACTCCAGCTTTTAATGCTTTTTCTTCACTTAAATTATTCTTTAAACAAAACTCTATAACTTGTTTTGAGCATTCCATAATTTCATTCAAATCGTTATTTAAAGAAATATTTAGTACCATATTATTTTTTTTAGGCAATAAAAATGGGAAAGAAAGATTATCTTTTTTAGAATGATACAAGCAATAAGATGCAATAATAAGAAGCATTATAATTTCAGCTGCAGGATATCCCCACCATAAAAGTTCAGCTTTTATTTTTGAAAATACCATAACTAAAGCTGCAACTATAAAAAAGTTATCAAGAGCAGAAATTACAAAAGAAAATTTTTCTCTTTTTATACATTGAAAATAGCACATAAATAAATAGTTTAGCCCAAAGAAAGGAACACAAAAAGCAAATGCTTTTAGCGCTTTGTCAGTAAGAGTTATTTCTTCTGCTGATTTTAAGCCATAAATATTACAAATGAAATTAGGGAAAAATGCAAAAATAATTATAAAAATTATTGATGATAAAAGAGTTACACAAAGACCTGTTTTTAAAACTTTTTGTATTCCGCTATAATCTTTTTCTCCAAAAAGCACACCTATAATCGTAAGCAAAGTGTTTGCAACCCCTCTTACAAAGATACATGCAAAATAAACAACATTTACACATAACGCATATATTGCGACTCCCATTGTGTTAAATATTCCAAGAATAAATAGGTTTAAAGTAAAAATTCTCAATAATGTAAAAATATTTGTAGCACCATTTGGCAGCCCTGTTAAAACAAGTTTTGGTAGCAATTCTTTTAAATCTTTGAAATTATATTTGCAAAATTTGAGTGTTCTTTCCTTTGCAAAAAAATAATAAGAAAGCATAATGTTTCCAAGAACAAAACCTGCAAGCATTCCCCAGCCAGAACCTGCGACACCCATATTAAAATATTTTATGAATATATAACCTAATACTACGTTAAGCAGATTTGAAATGATTAAAATAGTAGCGGTAAACTTAGGAAAACCTTCAACTCTCATTATTGCAGATATTACCGCAAAGAAAAGAACTACAGGAAAACCTAATACAAGCGGAAATAAATACTCTTTTGTTAAATTTAAAAGTTCTAAAGATTTCCAACCGCATAGCATTCCTGCAATATTATTCATTTCAAACAAACAAACTAGCATCATTACTGTTGTTGCAACAAGACCTAAAGATATAGTCATTGAAAAAACTTTATTTGCTTTTTTATTTTTTAATGCACCTTTTAATATTGCAATAGTAGTAACTGCACCAAATGCAAAAATATTTATTACTGCACTTGCCAAATTGGAAATGGGATTATTCAAATTTACGGCTGCTAAAGCTTTTCCTCCAAGTAAATTACCGACAACAATAGAATTTAGTAGTAAAGAAACAGACATTGCAACTGTCATCATAAAAGTTGGAAATAAGTATTCATAAAATTTTCTAGAAACAAGTGATGCCAAATCTTAATCCTCAAAAAATCCAAAACCTTCAAGAGCGTCAAAAAATCTATTCATATACGATGTTGATGGAATTGACCATTTAAAGCCCATTCTAAACAAAGCTTGTATTGTTAATTCATTAGATTTTTGTATTGGCAAAATCAATTTGCCGTGTCCCATATTTTGATATGCAATAAGACTTGATAAAATAGTAGAATTTTCTTTATTTTCTTGTGCTATTTTTACAGCATTTTCAAAATTATTTTGTTCTGCAAAATCTATTTTCATACCTCTATCTTGCATTGTTGCGATAATATCACCCATAAAAATACCGTGATTATTGAATGGATGGAATACACAACATTCTTTTGGAGCTTTTGCAAGTAATAGAATAGCTTTTGCAACACCATCAATTGGTGAAAATTCTGCGTTCATATTTATTAAAGAATATGGGAATTTTTTGATTACTTTAAAGGCTTTTAATCTTCCTACAAAAGAATTTGTATTGTAATTAATTTGGAATTCTCCATCGGTATCTCTTGCAGACAAGTTTCCAACACGCATGATTTTTGCGTTTAAGCCTTTTGTAATTGCTTCTAAAACGGCTCTTTCTGCTTTGAACTTGCTTATTACATATTTTCCAGATAAGTATTGATTAAAGAAAAGCATATTTTCTTTTAAAGAAGTAGTTGAAGATTTATTATCTGTATTAAAACCTCCAATACTCATTGTAGAAACTTGAATTAAATTGATATTGCGTTTTGTGCAATAGTCAATTATATTCAAAACCCCATAGTAATTAACTTCTTCGATATCATTCTTTTCAGAGAAGTGTTTTACATTTGCAGCGCAGTTTATAAATGTATTGATATTGTATTTATCAAACTCTTTAAAACTATCTTTATTTGTTATATCAGCATTTATAACTATTAATCTGTCTTTGAATTGCTCTTCAAAATCATTATCAAAATAATAGAATAAAAGAGCTTTTAATCTGTCTTCAGGTTTTTCAAACTCACCTTTTCTGATTAAGCAATAAACTTTTCCTGTTTCATTTTTTATAAATTCAACAAGAGTATGAATACCCAAGAAACCTGTTACACCTGTTATTACAACATCTCCAAGTTCTTGTTTTTCTTTGTTTACAAAGTTTTCTATTGTATTTTGTGCAAGTATTTCATTTATTTTTGAATAATCGTAGTTTGAAAATTCTGCTTCGTTTTCTATTGATATTTCATTATTAAACAATTTTGCCAAATTTTTTGGTGTTTTTTCAGCAAATACATCACCGTATGTGATATTGTAATCAAGTTTTTTAGCTTCTATGATTACTCTTGTTGCAATAAGCGAAGAACCTCCAATATCAAAGAAACTATCGTTTATAGAAACAACGTCTAAATTAAGAATTTTAGCAAAAATTTCACAAAAATCTTGTTCTGTTTTGTTTGTGTAATCACTAGTTTTTACTTCTTTTTCGACAATAATATCAGGTAGATTTTTCTTATCAACTTTACCATTTCTAGTGGTTGGAAGTTTATCCATTTGCATAAATGCAGCAGGTATCATATATGCAGGTAATTTGCTTTGCAAATTATCTTTTAGCGTATCAATATCAATTTTTTCTTCTGCTTCAAAATATGCACAAAGATTTTCAACATTGTTTATCTTTTTAACTACAACAATTGAGTTTTTAATTCCTTTAAAATCGTAAACCGCTTTTTGAATTTCATCAAGTTCAATTCTCAAACCTCTCAATTTAACTTGATTGTCCATTCTGCCAAGAATTACGACTTCGCCGTTATCTGCCCATTTTGCAAAATCGCCTGATTTATAAACTCTTTTGCCATTAAAATCTATAAATTTTTCTTTTGTTTGTTCTTCAAGATTTTTATATCCTCTTGCCACGCCATAGCCAGAAATATATAATTCTCCAACAACACCTATTGGCAATTCGTTTCCGTCTGAATCAACAATAAATTCTTCATAGTTTAACAATGGTTTTCCGATAGTAACTTGCTCTACACCGCTTGTTAATTCTAAACAGTTTGAAGATACTGTTATTTCAGTTGGACCATAAGTGTTGAATAATCTTGCGTTTGTTAATGATTTTAGTTTTTTATACAAATTTATCGGATAATTTTCCGCACCACACATTATGACTTTGCAGTTTTTAAGATTTTGTGCAAAATCTTCCCATTCCAAGAATTGTTGCATTCTTGAAGGTGTTGAGTTGAAAGCGTCTGCGTGTGTACGTTTGAAAAGTTTTGTTAGTTCGATAATATTTTTTGTTTCTTCTTCATTTGCAAAAACTAAAGTCTTTGAATTGCAAAGTGAAGTTGCAACTTCTTTTAATGCCATATCAAAAGATATTGTAGTTATTGAAAGCATAATTTCAGCATCTTCAACTAAAGCATTTACGTGTCTGTTTTCTTTATGTGGATTTACATAATTGCAGATACCTTTGTGTTCAATCATTACACCTTTTGGTTTGCCTGTTGAACCTGATGTGTAAATCATATATGCTAAATTATTAGGTTTTACATTAACATTTGGACGTTTATCATTATTTGAATTTAGTAATTCTTCAATATCTAATGCTTTTTCATATAATGATAAATGAGATTTATTTGTGATTATATATTTTGCATCACTATCTTCAAGTATTTGTTCTATTCTTTCTTGAGGATATTCAATGTCGCATGGAATATATGCTGCACCTGATTTTAGTACTCCAAAAATTGATTTAAAAATATTACTTGTTCTAGGTAGTAATATCGCAATTTTATCTTCGATTTTTACACCTTTTTCTATCAAAGAATTTGCGATTATATTTGAATATTTATCCAATTCTTTATAAGTATATTCACCATCTGTTGCAATTAATGCTGTTTTATCAGGTGTTGTATCAACTGACTTTTCAAATAATTTATGGAATAAATCAATTTCCAATTCTTTTTTAGCGCTATATCTGAAAGATTTTAGTTTGTTTTCTTCTTCTTCACTTAACATTGATATTTTTTCGATGTTTTTGTCAGAAAAATCAATCATATTAGAAAGAACTATATCTATTGCATTTGCTAATTTTGAAATAATATCATTTGTATAAATTGCACTATCATACTGAAGATTTATCACAATTTCTTGAGTTTGATTTTCTTCAATATGTATAGATAATGGGAATTTTGGAGTATCTAAACCTAGTGAGTTTGATTTAACTTCTGTTCCTTCAATTTCGTTATTTGAAATAACACCCAATTGGCAAGCGTAAACAATTTTTGGCATAAAACCAAAGTTTTTAGAAATTTTTGTGTATGGATATATTTCATTATCAATTACATCTCTGAACATTTTTCCTGTGTCAGAAATAAAACCTTTTACTGATTTACCGTTTTTAATTTCAATTTTCAAAGGTAATGTTTTTACGAACATTCCGAATGTGTTTTGAAGTTTTGGATTACCTCTACCATTACTTATAGTTGAAATAAATATATCTTTTGTGTTGGTAAATCTTGAAAGAGCATAACTTGATGCAGATAAAAATAATTGTGCAGCAGTGAAATTATTTTTACTGCAAAAATCTTTTACTTTTTTAGTATCAACAGGTTTTATGTATTCAATAAGTTTTGAAGTTTCTTTTTCTTTAACGTCTGATTTTAACTCTGTTGCTGTGTCAAATTTTTGCAATAAATTATTAAAGAAATTTTCTGCTTCTTGATATTTTTTAGATTTTTCAAGTTGTTTTTCTTGTTTTATAAATTCAAAATATGACATATCTTCTTTTTCAGCAGATTTGCCATAATAATTATTTATTAATTCATTTACAAAAACGCCTTCTGAAATTCCGTCAAATAAAATGTGATGAATATCAAACAAAAGATAAATATTACATTCTGTTTTTACAATTAAACCTTTATATAATGGGAATTTGAATAAATCAAAAGGTTTTGAAAAACTTTTTCTGAATTCTTGATATTCAGCTTCTTTCATTTCTTTAATATTAATTTTTGAATTTGCATTATTTTTTACAAGCAAGACTTTTTCATCTTCTTGTTTTAAATACGAAGTGATAATTTCGTGATTATTTAATGTTTTTTCAAAAGCAAGTTTTAATTTTTCAGTATCGATTTTTTTATTTAATGTTAATTCTAAAGGGATATTATATACGGTAGTTGAAGGGTTTTTTAGTGTTTCATAATAAATTCCCATTTGATTTTGTGAAAGTTCAAATTCATTTTCGTTATCGGTATTATTTTCTTCATTGTTTTGCGTGTCAGAAATCGGGGTGTTTAGCAAAAATTCTTGTATCATATTTTCAACTTGGAAAATATTACATTCACCAAGTAAAGTGCTGGATTTTATTTCAAAATTGAATTTTTTGTAAATTGTAGCAGAAAATTTCATTGCAGTAATTGATGTCATACCAGCTTCTACAAAATTTGTCATAACATCAAAATCATTATGACCAAGACTTTCTTCTAAAATTTCACTTATTATTTTTTCTAAGAAATTCAATTCTTTTTGCGCTGAATTTGTTTTTTCTTTTTTCACTCTTACAGGTTCAGGAAGTTTTCTTTTATCTACTTTTCCGTTTACATTGTGAGGAATTTCGTCAATTTGCATTGTGACTTCAGGCACCATATAAGCTGGTAAAGATTTTTTGATAAAATCGTTCAATTCTTTAATTTCAATATTTTTATCAGAAACAATATATGCTGCGACGTATTTTCCTCCTGATGGAGAATCTTTTGCAATAACTGTCGCATCTTTAATGTCTTTGTATTCAAGAATTTTATTTTCGATTTCGGTTAATTCTATTCTAAAACCTCTAATTTTTACTTGAAAATCTTTTCTTCCGATAATATCGATGTTACCATCAATTAAAAATCTGCAAATATCGCCACTTTTGTATAGTTTTTTAAATTCTGTATCATAAGGATTATCTACGAATTTTTCCTTGTTTAAATCATTTCTGTTTAGGTAACCTTTTCCAACTTGAGCACCTGCAATATAAAGTTCTCCAGAAGCTCCGACTGGAAGTAATCTTTCATATTTATCAACAATGTAAGATGTATTGTTGCCGATAGTATGTCCGATTGGAATAAAATTCAAATCTTTTTCTACTAAAAATGCGGTCATAAAGACAGTACATTCGCTAGGTCCGTATGCGTTATATATATTATAATTAGGTGGTTTTATATTCGGCAATTTTTCACCACCGGCAAAGAATTTTTTCAAATAAGGATTATCAGGAAACATCGTCACATATTGTTTCATAAATTGTGTTGCAGTAAAGAGAAAAGTTATTTTGTTTTCTAATAGATATTTATGCAACTCTACAATATTTAATTTCATTTCATCAGATGCAACGTGAACTGTTCCACCAGAGATAAATGTTGAAAATACCTCTGACATGTGAGCATCAAATCCAAAACTTGCATAAGCTAAACATCTTGTTTCTTCAGAAAATTCACCATATTCTTGATAAAAAACCATATAGTTTGTCAAATTTCGGTGCAATAATTCAACACCTTTTGGCATACCTGTCGAACCTGATGTGTATAAAAGTACAAACTTATCATCTTTGTTAATTTTTGATAGTTTTATATCTGAATCTGGTAATGACAAAATGTTTTCGATTAATAATTTTTCGCCATTATATGTAATTGTGTTTTCTAAATCAGCAGAAGTTATTAGAATTTTTGCTTCCGAATCTTCTATCATAAAATTCAATCTGTCTATAGGATTTTTAGAATCTAATGGTTGATATGCAGCACCTGATTTTAAAACACCGATTTCAGAAATTTGCATAAATTCACTTCTGTTTATATAAATTCCAACGTAATTATTTGGTTTTACACCTTTTGAAATTAAATATTTTGCAAGCCTATCTGTAATTTCATCAAGCTGTTTATATGTATATTTATTTTGTTGATAAACCAAGGCGATATTATCAGGAGTTTTTTCAACTTGTGTTTTGAATAAATCTACAAAAGTTTTAGATTCATCTATAATTTTTCTTTGTTTGCTGAAAGATTTGATTAAATTAATATCGTCAGCGTTTACAAGTTCAATATCTTTTAATGTGTCTTTATGCAAAAATTCTTTCAATACTTGGTTATAGAAGTTCAAGAAACTTTTAATATAATTTTTTGTATAAAGTTTGTTGTTGTATTTCAAATTAATTTTGTATTTGTTTTGAGATTTGAAAACCATTGCACTAAAATTTGAAATCAAATCTTTGTTTTCAAGTTCTTCTAATTCAATAATTTCATTATTTAATTCAAAGCCGTTTAGCATATCTGATTGATAAACGAACATCAAATCAGGATTTATGCCTGTATTACTTACAAAATCCATATAAGTAAAATCAGAATTATCTATCGTTTCGTAAAAATCTGATTGTACTTCTTTTAAAAATTCTTTTATTTTTACTGTTTCATCAATTTTATAAACAAGAGGTAATGTTCTAACTAACATTCCAACTGTGTTCTTGAATTTTTTGTTAAATCTTCCATTGTTTACAGAGCGGAAAGTTATTTCTTCTTCGTTTAAAAATTTTGAAATACAATAAGCAAAAGCGCCCATAAAGAAAGTGTTTTCTGTAAGTCCATTTTTATTTAAAAATTCAGAAATATTGCTTGAAGAAATTTCATCATCAAAATTTAAACTATATTCAACATCTTCGCTGATTAATGAGTTTTTATAAACATCTGACGGTAAACTTTGAGTAAGTTCTTTATCTAAAAATTTGCGTTCAAAAAATTCTTTTGATTGTTCATATTTCTGACTTGATTTCAATTCTTTTTCATAAATATTCAAATCAAATGAAGTTATTTCTTCTTTTTCTACCTCTATTTCAAGCAAACTATTTTTAATGTCATTAAGCATTACAGAAACAGAAGTTCCATCAGTTACGATATGGTGAATGTCTGAAAGAAGATAAATTTTATTTTCTGTTTCACAAATTTCAAATCTGTATAAATCATCTTTTTCTAAATCAAATGGTTTTACAAAATTTCTTTTTTTATCTACAATTTCTGCTTCGTTTATTTTTGAAATAACTACTTCTACTGACTTTTCATCATTTCTTAGTTTTTTGATTTCACCATTTTTGTTTATGAAATTTGATTTTAAAGCGCTATGATTATTTACAAAATTTATAACGGCATTTTTTAATGCTTCAAGTTCTACAACTCCTTTTTTGAAAACAAAACAACAAGGAATATTGTAAGCTGTTTTAGTTTTGTCTTGCTGCCATTCTAAATAAACACCTTTTTCGCTATCTGTTAATTCGTATTCTGTTTGGATTTCATAGTGTTTTATTTCGGTTTCTGTTTTTTTATTTTTGGTTAATTCAGCAATATTTTTAACAGTTCTTACATTCATAATATCGGCTGGAGACAAATTTAAGTCTGCTTTTTCTAATAGCATAATTGTTTTTATTGAATCTCCGCCTAACATAAAAAAGTCATCATTTAATCCGATATTTTCAATGTTTAAAACTTCTTCAAAAGCTTTTGCAATTCTTATTTCTTCATCGCTTTGAGGTGCAACATAATCTGTTTTATATTGTTCCAAACTAGGTGGTATAAGTGATTTTCTGTTGATTTTCCCATTTTGATTTAATGCAAAATCTTCAACTTGACTGAAAAATGCAGGTATCATATAAGATGGAAGTTTTTTAAATAAATATAATTTCAAATCTTCTATATTTATTTGTTCATTTGCTTTTATGTAGCAACACAAATAGTTTTGTCCATATTCGTTTTCAAAAGCTTTTACAACGACTGTATCAATGATGTTAGCATAATTCTTTGTGGCAATTTCAATTTCGCTTGGTTCAACTCTTTGACCATTAATTTTTACCATCCAGTCATTTCTGTTTAAATAAACAAAGTTTCCGTTTTCGTCTTTTTTTGCAATATCATTTGTTTTGAAATATGTTTTACCATTTATTGTAATTAATTTTTGATTTGTTTCTTCTGCATTATTCAAATATTTTTCAAAAATAGCTCCTGAAACACAAATTTCGCCTTCTTCTTTTACTTCGTTATTATTTTCATCTACCAAAATAACATCTTTGTTTGCTAAAGGTTTTCCTATTGGAGTGTTATCATATTTTTTATCAATTTCAAAAGCAGTTGCAAAAAGTGATTCGCTTGAGCCATAAGCGTTATATAGTTTGTAATCCCCTGTGCTTGTTAAATTTACAACTTTTTCAGATGCTACAAAAACCATTTCTAAATCTGATTTTTCAAGAGTAAAAAGCTTGAATAATTGCGGTGGCATAAGCGTATGCGAGATTTTGTTTTGTAAAATATAATCTTGAATTTTATAAATATCTTTTCTATTTTTGTTGTTTAAAATATGCAAACTTCCGCCACTTACAAGAGTCGAAAGATTTAAAAACAAATGAGCAACAAAAGAAAATGGCAAAAGATATAAATATTTGATACTTGATTTTATGTCAAAAGATTGAATTGTTGATTGAATAGAAGCCTCTATTGAACTTATTGGGATTTGCAAACCTTTTGGAGTTCCTGTAGAACCTGATGTGTAAATAACGCAACCACCTTGATTTTTAAATTCTATATCTGCTTCGTTTTCTAAATCTATATCACGCAAAAAATTTTCATCAATAACAAGTTTTGCGCTACAATCTTTTTTTATAAATTCTAATCTTTCAGAATAATTACTTGTTTCTAAAGGAATATAGTAAGCTCCAATTTTTAGCGAAGCCAAAATTGAAACCATTAAATTTATGTTTCGTGGAAGAAAAATGACAACATAATCATTTTCTTTAATCCCTTTTTTAATCAATTTATTTGCAAGTTTTGATACTTTAATATTTAAATCTTTATATGAAATTTTTTCATTTTCTAAAACTATTGCATCTTCATTGCTTTTATTTAAAAAAATATTTAATAATTTATTTTCAACAACTTGAGGCATTACCACTCCTTAAAGTTATATTTTTTTTCATATATTTCTTAATTCCTTTATTTGAAAATTTTATATTACATTTTTAATCTTCTTGTTTGTATGTATTCTGTATCCTTGTTAAAATCGTCTGGTGTTTTATAAGGATTACTGTTTTCAAAGTTTGGACGAAGAATAAATCTAACGTGTTTTGTGCTTCTTTGCGTTTTTTCAGGGAATGTTAAAATATCTGTATGTTGGTAAGATTTTAATATTCTGATTATAGATGTTTGAAAAGCTTCTTGAAAATCAGGTGGGTCTACGCCTAAATAGCAATTGATTATTTCTCGATTTTTGGTTACGTCAAATTCTAAATGTGCACGGAATGTTGGCGGAACTTGACCTTCGTCATTAACATCTTTTATAAAACGATTAAAAAGATTGCTTTTCCAAATGTTCCAATAAACTTCTTCTGTTTGTGAAATATATTCAGGTTCTTTTGGTTGTATAGGTTGTATAGGTTGTGTATATTGTTCCGCAGACGGTATTGATATTGGTTTTATTTCTTCATTATCTTCGTCTTCAGAAGGATTTTCGGTTTTATTTTTATCTAAAGTGACTGCTCTTTTAGTAATAACGGTGTTTCTAGATAACTGATAAAAAGAAAATAGTCCACTTGTAAAAAGAATCAATATAATTATTATTAATGTTGTTTTTTTATTCTTTTTCATTCATTTTCCTTAAAGAGATTATATAGCTTTAAATGCTGTTTCAATATCATTGATGATGTCTTCGATGTTTTCTAAACCAACAGACAATCTTATCATTCCTGCATTTATTCCTGCGGCTTTTAACTGTTCGTCTGTTAATTGTCTATGTGTTTCACTTGCAGGGTGCAAAACACAAGTTCTAATATCTGCAACGTGTACTTCATTTGAAGCCAGTTTTAATGAGTTCATAAATTTCATTGCAGCTTCTTTTCCACCTTTTATAACAAAAGAAATAACACCGCTACATCCTTTCAAATATTTTTGTGCTAATTTGTAACTTTCGTCATTTTCTAATGCTGGATATGTTATACTTTCAATTTTGTCACTTTTTTCTAAATATTTTGCAACTGTTAATGCATTTTCGCAATACTGTTTCATTCTAACTGCCAATGTTTCAAGTCCAAGATTTAGTAAAAAAGCAGAATGTGCAGCAGGATACATTCCAAAATCTCTCATTAGCTGCATTCTTGCTTTTATTATATAGGCAGCTTTGCCGTAAGTTTTTGTGTATGAAATACCGTGATAAGATTCGTCTGGCTCAACAAAATCAGGGAATTTTCCATTTGTCCAATCAAAATTTCCACTATCCACAATAACTCCACCAACTTGAACAGCGTGTCCATCCATATATTTTGTTGTTGAATGGATAACAATATCTGCACCATACTCAAAAGGTTTGCATAAAATAGGTGTTGCAAAAGTGTTATCTACAATCAATGGAACATTATTTTTATGTGCTAATTTAGCAAATCTTTCTATGTCTAATACTGTCAAAGCTGGGTTTGCAATAGTTTCCCCAAAAACTGCTTTTGTATTTGGTTTAAATGATGCTTCTATTTCTTCATCTGTAGAATTTTTATCAACAAAAATACATTCAATACCAAGTTTCTTTAATGTAAAAGCAAAAAGATTTAGTGTTCCGCCGTAAATTTCGCTTGTACTGATTATGCTATCGCCAGCACTACAAATATTTAGGATAGAAAGTAAAGACGCCGCTTGTCCAGATGTTGTACACATAGCACCGATACCACCTTCAAGTTCTGCAATTTTATCTTCGACAGCCATAACTGTTGGATTTGCAAAACGTGAATATATTAATGATTTTGTTGGGTCATCAAAAACTGCTGCGACTTCTTCTGTTGAGTCATAGACGTATGTCGTACTTTGTACTATTGGAACAACTCTTGGTTCTGCATTTTTTGGTGTGTATCCTGAGTGCAAACATTTAGTTTCGTCTTTCATCTTTATCTCCCGTGTTGTTACAATATTACTTGAATACCAGAATATAATCTTGACCCGTATGTTCTATTTTGAATATTATACATTGTATAGTTAAGCATTAATCTTAATGCTTGTTCTTTTATAAAATAGTTAAAACCAACTGTTGTTTCTGTTGAAATATCATTTGAACGGTCTTTGTCTGAATCAAAAACATCATATCTGAATAATGCTTGTAGTTTTGGTGTAATTCTATATCCGATAGTCGCATTATAACCTTCTGATTTATTTGCAGTAATTCCAGATGCGCCGTTTGAACCATTTGCGACACCATATTCTAATGTTACGTTTAATCTTTTATATTCATAATCAGCATAAGCGTTTATAACAGTGTATTGATTTGCTGCTCTACCTGTATTTAACGTTCCACCAACAATAAGATTTCCGTATTTGCCGTCCCATTTGCTTAAAGGTTTTACACCTAAATCGCCAACAAATTCAAATCCTGGGAACCAATCGTAGAATAATCTTCCTGAAGAAAGCCCCCCAATACTATAATTAACATATTTATGTTTACCTTGAACTCTAACACCTAATGCACGAACATAACCATAATTTCTTGCTAATTGCGACATATTATAAAATGGTAAAAAGATAGATGGAGTTGAACCTTCAATACCACTAGGGTTTTGAGAATAACCAATTACAATTTGGTCATTTTTTGTGATTTTGTGCATAATATATTGGTCACCAACAGCTCTGTTAAAAAAGCCATATCCAGGAGCTGTCCAAGCCCAGAACCACATTGAACGAATAATTGTTTTTTCATTTTTTAATGTACCTTCAAAAATCGAATAGCAAGAGCTTTTGTCATAATAAGAATTTACAAATTCTCTTTGATCCCATAAATGTACAAACGAACCTCTGTATGCAGTCATAGCGTGAACTTCTTTAAAAGGTCCTTTTTCAAATTCGTGAGATAAATATTTGTGTAATAACGGTTTTGGAGATAATAAACTTGTTGGTTTTACATCTGCAAATAAAGCTTTATGTAAGTCGTATTGGAATTTTTCCATCGGCAACATATCACGATTATCTTTTTGTGCATTTAATCTAAAATCAGCTTTAGGGTCAAAGAATAAAGCTTTTGGATTAAAAGATGTTCCATCTACTGCGTGAGATGAAGCATTAAAACTTTTATCGGTAAGCGGTTGCATTGGAATATCGTTTCCTTGTTCCGGCTCAACAGAGTCTTGATAAATCGGATATTCGTCAATTATTTCTTCTGGTAAAAATTGATAGTTATCTAAATTATCACTTGCTTTTTCTGATTCAAGATTTAGTAAAATTGGTGATTTGGCACTTTCTTCTATTGCGAATGCTGAATTGCTAATTAATGCAAAACAAATAATTAATAATAGTCTTTTCATACTTTTTAAATAATCCGCTTTTATTCCGTAATACTTGACATTGTCATTCAATGTCTATTATAATGTTATAAGTATTATAACTGCAAAGTAAAAATACGTAAAGAGAAATTTTATCGTAATTTTGAGTGTTTATGTCGATTTCTAGAGAAGAACTATTAAAAAAAATATTATTTGTTTGCACTAACCAAACCGATAAAAAAGTTTTTGTTTCAACTGTTGTCGAGTATGTTGGCAAATTTATGCAGGCAGACAGATGCTTTTGGATTGCCCATGATAGAACTGGTACTTTAAATATGAATGTAGAACCTTATGCAGAATATCGTTCTTCAGAAGATATTTATTCACATACGAATATTAAACTTGAAAGAAAAACAACAACTTTTGTTTCTAAGGCTATTGATAAAAAAATATCTGTAGTTGAAAACATACATGAAATAGCATTACCAGAAATCACAAGAGATATGCTTATAGATACTCTTTCTGTAAAATCTTATTTGATTTTCCCATTGTATTTTAACGAACAAGCTTTTGGTTCTATGGTTTTGCACTTCGTAAAAGATTTTAGAAAATTTACTGAAGATGAAATTGAATTACTAAAAATGATTGCTAACTGCTTATCAATTGCATTAGCTGAAAACGAGTTATTTGAAAGATTAAAAGAATCTTCTTCAAGAGAATCTTCAATTCTTGATATGTTGTCTTTTGGTGTTTATTTGATGGATGAAAAAGAAAACTTTATTGCAGTAAATGATAATTTTGCAAAAATTTTCCATAAAACAAAATCAGAATTAAAAGGACAAAATGCAGCAAGTATTTTGCATAGCGAAAAATATAAAGAAGAATATCAAAAAGTTAAAGAAGGACAAGCTGTTGTTTATGAAGGAGAAGTGAATTTTTCTAGTAATGAAACACAGAAAAAAATATACGAAATCACAATTTCTCCAACTTATGGCGTTGGAAATGTTTTCAAAGGTTCAGTTGGAACATTATTAGATATTACAAAGAGAAAAGAAGTTGAAAGAATGGAAGAAGAATTTATTTCAACTGTTTCTCACGAACTTCGCACACCTTTGACATCAATAAATGGTACGTTAGACCTTTTGTTAAGTGGACTATTACGTGCTACCCCTGAAAAAGAACAAGAAATGTTAAAAGTAGCAAGATCTAATGGCGAAAGATTACTTTTATTGATTAATGATATTTTAGATTTGAATAAATTAAAAGCAGGCAAAATGGTATTTCATTTTGCTGATGAAAATATTGTTGAATTAGTTGAATTATCATTAAAACAAAATGCAAGTTATGCAGAAAAATATAATATTAAATTTAATTTGATAAAAGATATAGAAAAAGCAACTGTTAATGTTGATAAAACACGCTTAATTCAAGTGTTCTCAAACTTATTATCTAATGCTGCAAAATTTAGCGAAAATGCAGAAGCAGTAGATATAAAAATTGAAAGAATTAATAATAAAATAAAAGTTTCTGTAACAAATTACGGAACAACTATATCAGCAGAATACAAAAGTAAGATATTCCAAAAATTTTCACAAGAAGATTCTTCTGACCAACGCAAAAAAGGTGGTACAGGTTTAGGCTTAAATATCTCAAAAACAATTATGACCAAATTAAATGGCTTAATAGATTTTGTTTCAGAAAATAATGTAACAACATTCTTTATTGAATTAGATGAAGTTGTTTAGTCAAATGTCAAATGGTCTTTTTCTGAAAGTTGAACCATATCAAAGCCTGTAAAAGATTTACGTTTTGGTGAAAATCTAGGAATTTCTTCTCTTGCAGAACATGACACATACCAAGTATCATTTGGTGCATCACAACATAAATCTACAAGGTGTCCACCCATTGGAATCCCTTTTAAAAATGAAGTAGGTACATTAAATTTGCTTATGACATTTTTCCATAAATCGTCAAAGTATTCACCACTATATTTTAGAAATGAATCGTCTTTTTTACTTCCTACCATAAATGCTTGTAGTGGTTTTGCAGTTCCTATTTTTTCTGTTAATGCTTTTTCTACTTTTTTTAAATCTTTGCAATCATCTAAATCTGGGTTGAGATGAAACATTACAACTTCTCTTATTTTGTTAATTCCTTCAACAATAATTCCACCTGCGGTGCAAGATTTTATATCCTCTGTGATTGCTCTTTGTCCTCTTACAATGTCTTTTGGTGTCCACGGAAAATCGACAAAAGATATTCCGCTTTCAAGTTTCTCTGTAACTTTAAAGTATTTTCGTGAATCTATTAAGTTTATATTAGAACGAAAATTTACGTTGTTATTATTAATTTTTGAAATTTGCATAATGTTATAAGTTTGAGAAAAAAAATGTTTGCTAGTTTCAGAAAAAAACTTTACAAATAAAAAAGAGCTTTATAAAAATAAAGCTCTTTTTTATTTTTTTGTTATTTGTTATTTAACTTCTTTGATAATATCTTTTGTTATATCATCACCACCATAAAGAACTGTGTTTTTTGATATTACCATATCATAACCTTTTTGTTTTGCAATTTTAATTACGATATTGTTAATGTTTTTATCAATTTCTTGCAATTTTTTGGCATAATTTGTTCTAATTTCAACTTGTTTTTTTGCAAATTCTGCATCATATTTTTTAATTAGTTTTTCTTTATTTTCTTTTGTTGATTGTCTTTCAACGTCAGATTTTACTGTAACAAGCCAAGCTTCTAATTCTTTAAGTTTTGCTTGTTGTTCAAGTTTTAATGATTTTACTTGAGAAGAAGCATTAACAACTGCTGGAATATTTACAACTGCAACTTTTTCTATTGCATTAGCAGAAAGTGTAATACTGCTCAAAATTAATACGCTTAAAAATGTTAGTAATTTTTTCATATATCTATCCTTTATTAATCTCTCAACAGATTAAATAATAAAGCATATCTTTTTAAAATTCAATATTTTAACATTTGTTTTTATTTCGTTTTTCTTTTAATATGTGAGTATGATTTTAGATTCTCAAAAAAAGAATTATAGTTATATTTGTATGGCTATTTTTGGATGGTTTTGTTTGTTTGGGTTCTGCAAATATATTTACCACTTTATTAAGTATGTTGTTCATGTGGTGGCGCCGTTTATTAAATTTGATTTAGCTTTAGAAGTCATAATGATTCATGTTTCAGCAATTGCTTTTATCGGCCTTATTTTATCACTAATTCTTTTGGTTTTGGAAAATCTTTTTTCTTTTAAATTTATTGATATAAAAATAATAGACACAAAAGTTATGAGCGTTATCTATTTGATAGGCTTTTTTAGTGAATGTATTTGCTTAATCCCTTTAATTATAATAGTTTTTAAAATGTTTTTAAACGTGTTTGTTTAATTTTTATTTGTGTTTTTTATTGCAGTTTATCAATTTGCTTAGTGCTTTGTTTTCTTCTCCTGCGTGGTAATGTATCGCATGTTCAGAATCTTCGTGATAGTCAATAAGGTGTTCGTGCATTGTTTTTTCTAAATCAATTAAAGCAATATTGTAATCATATTGTCTTTTTGTATAATCTGTCAAAGAATTATAATAAGTGTTTCTAGCATCTTCGAATTCTATTTCAAGTTGCTTGTCTATAAAATAATTTTTGTTTGTAAGTTCAAAATATTCTGTTGCGTGTTTAAGTCTGTCTTTTGAAATAGGAATTTCTTTTTGCGTTTTATCAAGAGTGTTTAAACATTTTTTGACTTTAAAATATAGATTTTTTTTGAATATGTCAATTTCTTTGTCTGCTACATTTAATTCTGCTCTTGCTTTTCTTGTGTTGTATTTATAATGCATTGCGTTTATTGAAGTATTTAATGCGATTTCAATTGCAAGATTGCTATTTGTAGATTTTATATTTGAATTTAAAAAGTTGTATCCGACTGCAGCGTCAATTTCAGGATAAAATGCTCTTTGTGCATATATTAAAGCTTGTTCCATTGCTTTTTTAGTTGCAACTAAGGCTTTTAAGTCTGGGCTGTTTTCGTATGCTTTTTTTATAGCTACATCATACGTAAAATTTGGATGTTGAAAAATTGTTGTGTCGTTATGCACTTTGCGTAATGTAGGGAAATGTATTGAATAAATTTTAGAATGTTTTGGGTTATATCTAAAAGTTTGTGTTTCATAGATTGTATAATTAGGAGCATTTTCTAAAAACATTGAATTATTCAAATTTTCTTTTTGGTTTTCTACTTCGTCTTGTGCTTCTAATACATTTTCTTTCAAACGATATAGTTCAGCTTTTGCACTTGCTAAATCAGATTTATCTTTTTTTCCTTTGTTTACAAGATTTTGAGTAAGAGCGACAAATTTTTCTTGTGTTTCATAGTTCATTTTTGCAATATCAAGTAAAGTTTGAACATTTAAAAGAGTATAATATTGTTTTTTTATATCAAAAACTGTGCTGCATACGGTGTCTTGAAATTCATATTCGGCTACAATTTTATAAAATTCTTCCATTCTTATGTTTGAATTTGATTTGCCGAAATCCCAAATCATATCTTTTAAAACAATTCCAACAGAAGGAAAACCTCTATCATTTTTTTCATAATGCTCTCTGTTTGAATTAAATTCTTGATTATAACCAAAACCAGCAGAAAGACTTGGAAAATATATTGATTTAGCAATACCTACTTGGTTTTTTGCAACTTCCAAATTAAACGCAGCTTGTTTTATAATTGGACTGTTATTCAAGCCGATTGAAATGCAATCAAGAATAGATAATGTTGAACCATTTTTTATTTCAATTTTTTGAATATGAGTATGGTTATCGCAAATATCTGTATCTTTTTTTTCTGTAATTGCAAAAGCTGGATTACAAGCTAGTGAAATTAATATTAATGCTAAAATTATTTTTTTCATTTTGATGATTTTGATAGAAGTATAACAATTGATTTATAACATAAAAATAACAAATTGTTAATTTTAAAAAAGATAAAGGAAATTTTTTTTGAAAAAAAATCTTTATATACATGTGTAGTGTGGAATTTTTATGAATATTCAAACAAATAATAATGTAAATACTTACAACAAAGCGTCTTTTGGTGCTACGATTTTAGATAACGTAACTTTGAGGAAGAAAACACTTTCAGGTTATAAAACGGTGGAAGGTTTTGTTTCTCAACTAACAAAAGATGATGCAGGTGATATTGCTCGTTTGCAAGGTATAAAAGAAAATTGGCGAAAAAGTACAATTTATTCAAATGAAATTATTGATAATTTTTGTCAAAATTTAAAGAAAAAGAATTTTTATATAACAGAATTAAAAGATAATTGTGTAAGAATAAAAAACAGAATTTGTTGCATGATGCAAACAACAGACCCAACTGTTAATCAAATGAGGGATAAATTTAGAATAGATTTGTTGCAATCCGCACCAGCAATAGCAAATAAAGGTTCTTCAAGCAAAATAAAAGGTGCAGGAGAATTAGCTGTATATGAAGCTGTAAAAGTTGCTAAAAAAGAAGGCTATCAAAAAGTAGATTTGTATTCTACAAATAATAGTTTCTATCAAAAAATCGGATTTGAAAAAAATCCAAAATCTAATTTTTTCTCATTAGATAAATCTCAATATGATAAATTTTTATCAAGAATTGAACAAAAATATAATATTCAAAAATAAAAAATATCGAGAATATTGTAAACTCTTGTAATAAACAGATAAAAACAAGCAATTTTTGTGGTTTATTTGTTTTATATATCATGTGTGTAGCAAGGTAATGTAGTAAATGACTGTAAGTTTTAACAATCCAAATACCCCAAACAAGCAGGTTTCTACTTCAAAACAAACTTCTCAAGCAAGTTTTGGACGTAAAACTCCAATTGTTGTGCCGGAAAAAATAAGTAACGGCATAGAAAATTTTGGCGTGTCATTTGATTCTGCTATGCAACGTGGTTTAACTGGTGTTTTTGCATTTGCAACTCAACCTATCATTGATAGTAAAAACAAAGAAGTTGATGAAAAAACAAGACAAGTAGCAGCTGCAAGAACAAAGGCTAAAATTATTGCAGGAACAACGACAGGTGTTGGAATTCGTGAAATTTGTGTTCAATTAACAAGATTCTTTTCTAAGAATGACAATATTAGAAAATATGAATACGACCATAGTTTGTTTAAACATAAAAAACCATTTGAACCTAAAGAATATAAAAAATTTGAACAGTTCTTGCTTTCATTAGCAAATAACGGCAAAGCTAATGAAATGACTGCAAAACAAATAAAACAAATGAGAAACGCAGTCGGAACTGTTGCTGCGATTGGAATAATGATATTTACAAATGTTTTAATCGATACACCATTAACAACATATATTCAAAATAAAATTATTAAAAAACAAGAAAATGAAGGAGGTAAAAAATGTCAATAGCTTCCTTCGTAAAAAATAATTTATCACCATCTGTATTATTGAACAAAGCTGCAAATTGTAATGTTTCAAATCTTTTTATTTGGACAACAATTATTTCAAATGCAACATCTTGCGCAGCTCAATGTTTTGGTATCAAGAAAAATCCTCAAAATGATGATAAAAGAAAATCATTTTTAACAAAACAAGAAATAGCAGAATGTTTCTTGAACATCGCATCTTATTTTGTTTTCTCAAAAGGTTTTGAAAAAGGCGCTAAAAACTTAGTTTCTTCTGGTAAAGTTCTATCTAAAAAAATAGTTAATTTAGCTGCAAAAAATAATATAGATATTACTGATTTCAAAAAAGTAAGTAAAGCACTTGAAGGAAATATGCCTAATAATTTAAAACCCTTAAAAGCTGACTATGATTGCTTTAAACAAGGTGTAGGCTTGGTAGGAACAATTACTGGTGGACTTCTTTCTACAACTCTTGTTGTTCCTGTTTTGAAAAATTCTATTGCAACTCAAGTTCAAAAGAAACAAGATAAAAAATCTTTATCTTATGATAAACCTACTTTTTCAGGCATGAATTGTTATTCATCTTCTTCAATGAAGATTTAAGTTTTTATTTGCTTTCTTATTTTGCAAATTATTGACCTAACAAATAAATAGGCAAATCTTTTTCGTATGCAAAATTAAGCATTTCAGGTTTGATATCTTCAATTGAATTTACTTTTGCAAGCAAACCAACTACTTTGGAATTGTATGCAACAATTTCGTTGTGATTATATTTGTTTTTAAAAAGTTCTTCTTGCGCCTGCAAAATAGCATCTTTTATTTGTTTTCCTGTTAAACTTTTATTATTTACTTTATAAATAGTTTCATCTTTGATTTGAGATAAGTGTTTTTTATTTTCAAGTTGTCTAAATAGTTCAACATATTCATCATCAACTAAGTCAAGACTATTCTTAATTATATCTGGAACAAATGTTCTAAAGCTTTTTCCAAACATACTTAATGCCCAATTCTTGAACGATTTTTCATATCCAGAACCTTGATTTGCAAAATATGCAGTTGCTATATTTTTATTTTCGTTTTCTAAAACAACTCCGTATGGAATATTCCAATACATATTTGAATGTTGTAATGTAATTAAAGATTCGCTCAAAACACTAGAATTAATAATATTATCTAATTCTTTTGCTGAACTTAAATTGCTTGCTTTTTCATTTACGTGAACAAAAAATGATAAATCAGATTTTTTAGTTCCTTTCACAAAACCTACCGATTCTAAATCTTCCATATCTGGAATGTTTTTGAAGTCTATTACACGATATATTTTGCCATCATAATTTACTTGAGGAATTTTGTTTTTGTTCACTATTTTAGATGTAAAAATCAAATTACCATTTTTGTCTATATTATTAATACATTCTTTCAAAAGGGTTTGATTTTCGTCGTCTAACAAATGTTTGTAACTATTATTTATTGAATTACTACAAGATTTCAAATCTGCTTTTGTCATTACTTTTAAAGCTTCGTAATTTTCTTTTGTTCTTATTTTTGCCGCAATAAGCTGAGGGTCTTCATGATTATTTAATTCTTCCAACCAATGATGTTCTTTTATCAATTCATAAATATTATCTTTTGTATTTCTTGGCAAAGAATATCTTAATAAAATATTTGTTGAATATAAAGCAGAATTTATCTGATGAGATTTATCAACAGAACCTTCTGTTTTGGCTATATCATGCATTAAAATAGCTGTTTTTAGCTCAAATTGTTTTTGAGCAGACAAGTTTTTGAAATTTTCATCTTTTAATACATTTTTCAAAACAGAAAGAATATGAATATCTACACTAAAATCGTGGCTTGCGTGTTGTTGTTTACCTATAACGTTCACAAATTCTGGCATACCTGATATTAGTGAATTTAATGTTTTATCAAGTTCTCCATTACCAGTTTGAACCTTGTTTTTTAGAACAAAGTTTTCTGCAAGTTTTGAGATTTGTTTTTCTATTTCATTTGTTGGATTATCAAAAATATTTATTATGCCATTATAGCCTTGTTTATTTTCAGTTAATGAAATTTCAAGCTTATCTAATATTTTCTTTTGTTCTTGTTCTGAAAGCGTATCTAAAATTGTTGTTAAATCTTTTACAAAATCTTTTCTTGAATACGATAAAGGCAAACCTTCTTTTTTATAAGCTTCAAAATTTGCATTTCTAATAATCGTTTCAACTTCTGGTTTATTTGCTAATACATTATTGAAAAGTTTTATTTGATTATTTTTTGACACATTTGATATAGAAATCACTTTTGAGAAAGATTTATCAACAGTGTTTTTTAGTTCTTGTACGTTAAATGGCATTTTTTCAAAATCATTCTTTGGATTATTTAGTATTTCTTCTAAAGTTGTTTTCATATTGTTTTTTTGTGAAAAATTAAAGTTTTTAACAAGTAATGGATTTTTACTAAGGTCAAAAATATTAGTCATAACATTTGCAAAATTATCATTTCTTATTTGCGGCATCTGAACTGGAATAGGAAACTCATTACTTTTAAAATTTTTAAAAGTATTAGTACACTTTACTAAAGAATTCAAGTCCAAGCCTCTATCAGTTTTCATATTTAAAAGTTCACTAAATAATGGAACATTAAAATTTGGTTTTATATTTTTAATTGCTTCCGCTTCAAATTCTCTTATTTTAGGTCTACCCTGTTCATCTTTTAATCTCATAACTTTTTTTATTACTACATTAGTTGATTTTTTATCTAATGCATTACTTAATTCTAATATAGTTTTTAAGTTATTGTATTTATATTCTCCATTCGGTGTTTTTTCATTATATAAACGTTTTAATGTTTTATTTCTATTGTCATTATTAAATTTTACACAAAAATCTTTTAGCCCGTCTAAACTATCAAATCTGTGTATTTTATATTTTTCTGATTTATAAGAATTAGCTATTTTTAATGCTGTTTCTTTTATTTTTTTATCTGCAAAACATTTGCAAAGTTCAATATTTCCATTTGCCGCATACAATCTTATATCGTTTGTTTTGTATTTATAATCGTAAACTTCTGAAATATATTTTGCATGTTTATTTGTTAGGCTGTTTAAATAGTTTGGATAAGAATAAGTATCGATGCGAAAATGACCATTATCTGTTTTAAAGTTTAAGAGTTCAGAAAGAACTTTTTTATTATTCGGTGTTACGCTTTTTATTATATCTTTTACTAAATATTGAGAAAGAGTTTTTCCTCCTTCATTACCTGCGCTATTTATAAGCTCTTTTAAACTATCATTATTTTCTAGTTTTAAATTTTTTACGATATCAGAAATTATATCTGAATAAAAAAGATTATAATCATTTTTGCTATCTTTTTTATTGATTAATGCATTTAGGTTGTCATTATCAATATTATCAATGTTTTCTAATATAGTTCTAAAATCGTTATTGTCATATACAACAAAATCTCTTATACCTTGAGTAAGCATTTTAAATTTTTCAATATTTTTTGAATTAACGTGCTTTTTAATAAAATCCTCATTTTCAACTTTATGATTAGTTGTTTGTTTATACAAATCTATTGCTTCTTTTTGTGCGTTTATATTTGCTTGTTCTTCTGTAATTTCTTTTGATGCTTGAATTTTCTTTTTTATTTTGTTTGTTGTTTGTGCGACAAACAAAGTTGCTGCTAAAAGTATTGAAGTAAAAACCAATGGCTTTGATTTTTGTTGTATGGCTTTTGTGTCAATAAATTCATTAACTATTTTATAATTTGCACGCTTGATAAAAGGCGAACTTATATTGCCTTTGCTTCTTATTGATATTGGTTTTAAACTAGCAGATAATATTTTTTGCATAAAAAAGGATGCTTTGATATAGTACTACACAAATTTATCAAAGCATCTCAATATAAAAATTTGCTTATTTTAGCTTATTTTTAATAAAATGTTACCTTATTTTATTATGTTACGAACATATTTATAGTATTCGTTATTTTTATAATTTTTAATATTTTTATTAATTGCAGCTTTATCCAAAAATCCCATTCTGTATGCAATTTCTTCTAAACAAGCGATTTTTATACCTTGGTTTTCTTCAATTGTTTCAATGTATTGGCTTGCTCTTAAAAGTGAAGCGTGTGTTCCCGTATCAAGCCAAGCAAAACCACGTCCTAAAAGTTGTACGTTTAATTTACCTTTTTCAAGATATACGTTGTTCAAATCTGTAATTTCAAGTTCGCCTCTTGCAGAAGGTTTAAGACTTTTTGCGTATTTAACAACATTGTTATCGTAGAAATAAAGACCTGTTACTGCATAATTTGATTTTGGTTCTTTTGGCTTTTCTTCTAAAGATAAAACTTTTCCTTTTTCATCAAATTCAACAACACCAAATCTTTGAGGGTCTTTTACTTGATAACCAAATACTGTAGCTCCGCCTTTAGAATTTATTGCTTCTACTGTATTCTTCAATGTTACTGAGAAAGATTGACCATAGAAGATGTTATCACCAAGAACAAGTGCTACATTATCATCTCCGATAAATTCTTCACCTAAAATGAATGCTTGAGCAAGTCCGTCTGGAGATGGTTGTTCTTTGTAGCTGAATTTTACTCCGAATTGTTCTCCTGTTCCTAATAATGTTTTGAAATTTGGTAAATCATGAGGTGTAGAAATAATTAAAATTTCTTTTATTCCAGCTAACATTAATACTGAAATTGGGTAATATATCATTGGTTTATCATAAATCGGTAAAAGTTGTTTTGAAACAACCATTGTGCTTGGATATAAACGAGTTCCTGCACCACCAGCTAAAATTATACCTTTAGTTACTTTTTTATTCTTTTCCATTATTATATTACCCCTTTTACTATTAATTATATTTTTGCTAATTGTCTTTCGATTTCATTTAATACATTTTCAACACTTGCTTCTTGAACAATTACTGTGCCAACTTTTGCGTAAGGTGCTTTTGAATGTTCCCAGTTTGTTGAACAAACTCCTAAGCAAGGACTAGATTCAACTTCAACTTTATCAGCATATTTTTCTTCAATAATTTCTGTAAGTTTTTGCAAGTTCGCAGAACCTGTTACAAAACAAGTTGTCCCTAAGCATACTTTGACTGAAATTTTTTTCATATTTACCTCGTTATTTACAATTAATATATTACTACAATTTTTTATAAATATAAACCCTTATTCTTTTTCTTCGTTTTTTAAATCTTCGTTTACAATGAATTGTAAGAAATTTCCAATAAGATTTTCATTCCAAATTTTTACTGATTTGGGAACTTTTAAAACTCTTGGTGCAAAATTCCAAATATATTTTATACCTGATTTCACCATAAAATCAGCACAATCTTGAGCATATTTGCTTGGAACAGTTAAAATTCCAATTTCGACATTTAATTTTTTTACTAATTCAGGGAATTTTGAAACGTGAAAAACTTCTTTTTCGTTAATTATCATTCCTGTTTTTAGTGGGTCGTTGTCAAACATTGCTAAAATGTTTAATCCGTAATCTTTGAAATCATCATATTTTAAAAGAGCAGTTCCTAAATTACCAGCACCCATAATAAATGCATCTTTTTTTTGTTTAAAACCAAGTTTTTTTTCGATTGATTCTTTTAATTCACGAACTGAATATCCAACTTTACATTTTCCTTGATTATCAAGAAGTTTTACGTCTTTTCTAACTTGTGAGTTATCAATATCCAGCAATTCAGAAATCTTGGGACTTGAAATATATTCAAGTCCAAGATTTATACATTCAGTAAGGATAAAGTGGTATAAAGTTAATCTTTTTATTACTTTATCAGAAAGTGTCGCTTTCATTATTTTATCCTTATATTTCACCTGTGTATGCTTTTGTGAATATTTCTTTTATTTCACTCATTAGCGGATATGCAGGGTTTGCACCTGTGCATTGATCGTCATAAGCAAGTTCAACTAATTCATCTAAGTTATCAAAGAATTCTTTTTTAGGAATACCAAATTCTTTGATAGACATTGGAAGATTAATTTCTTTTTTCAATTTTGTAATTTCATTGATTAGTAAATCTACTTTTTCATCATCATTTTTTCCGCCTAAACCAAGTTCATCAGCAATTTGACCGTATTTTTCTTTTGCATTAGGGAACTTGTATTGAGGGAATGTGCATTGTTTTTTAGGTTTGTCGTTTGCGTTGTATTTGATAACTTGGCAAATTAACAAAGCGTTAGCTACACCATGTGGAACGTGATACATTGCCCCAAGTTTGTGTGCCATTGAGTGGCATAAACCTAGGAAAGAGTTTGCAAATGCCATACCTGCAATAGTTGCGGCATAATGCATTTTTTCTCTTGCAATAGGATCTTCTGCACCATTTTTATATGAGCTTGGTAAATATTTAAATACCAATTTTGTAGCTTCTAATGCGTTTGAATTTGTGAAATTTGTAGCTAAAGCTGATACATAGGCTTCAATAGAGTGAACTAAAGCGTCAATACCAGAAGCAGCTGTCAAACCTTTTGGCATTCCATCAACAAAATTAGGGTCGATGATTGCCATATTAGGTGTTAGCGCATAATCAGCAATTGCATATTTAACATGAGTTTCATCATCTGTAATGATTGCAAATGGTGTAACTTCTGAACCTGTACCTGATGTAGTTGGAATAGCAACAAGAGTTGCTTTTTTACCTAAATCTGGGATTGAACAAATTCTTTTTCTGATGTCCATAAATCTCATTGAAATATCAGAAAAATCTGTATCAGGTTGTTCATACATTAACCACATAATCTTTGCAGCATCCATTGGAGAGCCACCACCTAATGCAATAATAATATCTGGTTCGTATGGTCTTATTATATCAAGTGCTTGATTAATAGTTGAAATTGTTGGATCAGGTTTAACATCAAAGAAAATTTGATAGTCAATGTTAATATCATCCAAAACTTTTGTAATATTATATACAGCACCAGAATTGAATAAAAATCTGTCTGTTACGATAAATGCTCTTTTTTTACCTTGTAATTCTCTTAATGCTAAGTCTGTTGCACCTCTTTTGAAGTAAACTTTAGGCGGTATTTTAAACCAAAGCATATTTTCTCTCCTTTCAGCTACAGTTTTGTAGTTTAATAAATGTTCAACACCAATGTTTCCGCTAACGGAGTTACCACCCCAAGAGCCGCAACCAAGAGTTAATGATGGTTCTAGTTTGAAGTTGTATAAATCTCCGATGCCACCTTGTGATGATGGAGAGTTGATTAATAATCTACAAGTCGGAATTTTTTTTGCAAAGTAATCTATTCTGTCTTGAACACGTTCATCTGTATATAATGCAGCAGAGTGACCAGCGCCACCAATTAAGACAAGTTTGTGTGCATTTTCTACAGCTTCTTCATAATTTTTTGCTTTATACAAAGCTAAAATTGGAGATAATTTTTCATGTGCAAATGGATTTTTTACATCGTTGTCTTTTTCTTCTCCGATTAAAACTTTTGTGTCTTCAGGAACTTTCACACCTGCTAGTTTTGCAATTTTATATGCAGGTTGTCCGACAATTTCAGGATTTACACCTCTGTCTGTTAATATGATTTTGGCGATTTTCTTTTCTTCTTTGTCGTTAAGAATATATGCTCCTCTATATTCAAATTCTTTTTTTACTTGGTCATAAACTTCTTTTACAACTGTTACTGATTGTTCAGATGCGCAAATCATACCGTTATCAAAAGTTTTTGACATTAAAATTGAAGATACTGCCATTTCAATATTTGCAGTTTCATCAATAATCGCAGGTACATTCCCTGGGCCGACACCTAATGCTGGTTTACCTGAAGAATAAGCAGCTTTAACCATTCCTGGTCCACCTGTTGCAAGAATACAAGCAATATCAGGATGGTGTAATAATTTATCAGATAATTCAAGAGATGGTGTGTCTATCCAACCGATAATATCTTCAGGAGCGCCTGCTTTTACTGCTGCATCTAAAACTAATTTTGCTGCTGCAATAGTTGAAGCTTTTGCTCTTGGGTGTGGTGAAAATATGATACCATTTCTTGTTTTTAAACAAATTAAAGATTTAAAAATCGCAGTTGAAGTTGGGTTTGTTGTAGGTATAATCCCAGCAACAACACCTAAAGGTTCTGCTACAATTTTTATTCCGTTTGTTGTATCTTTTTTTACTATTCCGCAAGTTTTTGCAAATTTATGCTTGTTATAGATGTATTCAGAAGCAAAATGGTTTTTTATAATTTTATCTTCTACAACCCCCATGCCTGTATCTGCAACTGCCATCTTTGCAAGTGGAATTCTTGCTTTGTTTGCTGCTGTAGCTGCGGCTTTAAATATTTTATCAACTTGCTCTTGAGAATATGTTGCAAAGACTTCTTGTGCTTTTTTTACTTTTTTAATAAGTAAATCAAGAGAGTCTGCATTATCTACAAGAGTAGATTTTGCCTTTGTTTTTGTCATTATAAATCATCTCCTTTATATCGTGATTTGATTCCCTATTAAAAATAGTATTTCAACAAAAAATTTTTGTCAAGAGAAAAAGGAGTAGTTTGAAAAGATGTAAAAGAAATGATAAAAAACTTAATTCTTATATCGTGATTTTTTTCACAAATAGGTTTTGAAAATTTCTTTTATTTTTATTTTTTTATAAGCTCTATAAAATCTTTAGTATTATAAAAAATTTTATTAGGTTTTAGTGCAATGATTTTATCTTCATCTTCAAGTTTTGGTTTCCAAAGTGCTGAATAAACATTTATTCCAACATTTTTTGAATCAATAATATCTGTTGGAGTATCTCCAATATAAACGGTTTCTGATTTATCATAACCTAATTCTTTTATAACTTCGTTTATTCTTATTTCTTTTACATTTTTTTCAGGAGAACCCGTTTTTATAACTTCAAAATATTTTTTTATTCCGTAATATTCCAAAGATACAGGACAAGTCTGAGGACCTTTTCCTGTAACCATTGAAATTGAACAATTTTGTCTTTTTAATTCATCTAGTATTTCAATTATTCCGTCAAAAACAGTTGGGCAAAGATGATGTAAATTTTGATACGTTTTAGCATATTCTTTTACTCCAAGTTCAATATTTTCAGGATAAAGTTCTTTTATTATTCCTTCTTCTGATTTTCCGAAATGAGCAGTAATTTCCTTTTCTGTAAGTTCTTTTCCAGTAAGATTTTTAATTGCAACTTTAAAAGCTTCAATACAAAGTGGCAAAGTATCTGCTAATGTTCCATCTAAATCAAAAATATAATTTTTCATCTTTTTCCAATCTTTTTATTTTAAATTATTTACAGTCGAATCAATAAGAATTGCAAAACTTACTACAAAGCCTGCAAGTAAATATCCACCAATTACATCTGTAAGATAATGAACTCCTAAAATCAGCCTTGAAAGACCAACAAGAAGGACGAATAATATGCAAAATACTACGATAAACCATTTTTTAAAATTGTTATTTGCATATTTAAATCCATAATAAGCTATAAGCCCAAAAACAACAGCACTTAAAAAAGAGTGTCCAGACGGAAAAGAATTTGTGCTGCGAAGATGAACTCCTGCTGCAAAAAATTCAACTGGCGGTCTTGGTCTTGCTATTAAGTCTTTTATAAGTCTGTAAAAATCGGCATAATATATAGATAAACTGCATATTAATATTCCAGCATAGTTTTTGTTTGCATATAAAAGACAAAATAACAACGTATAGATAACATATTTGTTAATTTCATTGAAATAGAAATCTGAAATATATGATACGTAATTTAATGGTATAAAAGAAAATATTTTTTGAATGTTTTTTAGTAAGAATATATCAAAGTCTTTTACTTGAGGTATGAAATATACACAACAAGCAAGTGCAATAAATAATAATCCCAAGATTATTGTAAGTTTTAATTTTCCAAAATTTGTTTTTATCATAAAAGAATAATAGCAGAAAATTTACTTCTTGTTAATACAGTTTTGAAAAATATTCAACACCTTTGTGTATTTTTATACTTGGTCTATTAATAATATTTTTTGTATTGTTATCTAAAAAAATAATTTTACTTTTAGGACAAACTGATTTTAACAGTTTTATATTAGAAGAAAAAGAAATAACTATAATATCAGGTTTTGTTTTTGCTATATATTCAAGTGATACGGAAGGATAAGAATAGTTTAAATCTTTTGTCACTGAAATATTTCCACTTTCTGTTATTAGTTCGGTTATATAACTTTTATTTCCAACTGTTATGTACGGAGAAGTTTGCACAAGATACAAAATTCTTTTGGGTTTATTAGTTTTATAAAGTGCAATTTTGTTTTTTATATTTGCAATTACTTTTTGAGCTTCTTTTTCTCTATTTAAAGTTTTTCCAATTTTTTCTATTGCAGTATAAATATCTTTTATAGTTTTAAAATCGAAATATTGAATTTGAATATTTGAATTATTAAGTCCGCCAAGTATCGGTTTTGTAGTAGATAGTGCGAAAATATGTGTTGGTTGAAGCTTTAAAATTTCTTCTTTGTTTACAAAATATGCGTTTCCTACTTTTTTAATATTTTTTATATCAAGGTTTTTACTACACTCTGTTGTTACTCCAACCAAAGAATTTTGCGCATTTATTGAATATATTATCTCTGTTAAATCAGGTGCAAGAGAAACGACTTTTATTTCTTTTGCTAGTGCATTTGAGCAAGAAAAGATTATTATAAAAACAGATAAAATGATTTTAGTTAAATATTTGTATATGGAAGTTTTCATCGTCTGTTACCTTGAAATTTATGCCATAAATCTGTTGTAATGTTGCTTCTGTAAAAAATTGTTCTTTTTCAGAACAAATTATTTCTTTTTGTGGAGTAATTCCAATAAAATAATCACCGTAATGTGCTGCAAGATTTATGTCGTGCATTGTAATTATTGCCGTCACATTTTCTTCTTTTAATTTTTTTATATTTTCTAAAATTTTGAGTTTGTTTATTATATCCATATTTGATGTTGGCTCATCAAGTAATAAAACTTTTGCATTTGAAAGCAAGCCAATTGCAATATTTGCTTTTTGGAGTTCTCCTGAACTCAATTTTGAAATATCAATATTTTGCTTTTCTGTAAGTTCAAATTTTTCCAAAATTTCTTGAATTTTTTCTTTATCAGCTTTTTGTAAAGACCATTTCCAATTAGAAAAAAATATTGATGACAAATATTCTTTTAGAGTGATATTTTTAGGATATTGAATAATTTGTGGAAGGTAGAATATTTTTTCATCCAAATTTTCAATATTAGCATTTGTTTTACCTAAATTTGCTAATATTTTTAGTATAGTTGTGTTCCCAATACCATTTAATCCTGTAATTATATTGATATTATTCTTTTTAAAAGATATTGATTTATCTTTAAATAAAACTAAATTTTTAAATTCTACTGTAAGATTATTTATTTTAATCATTGAATATTTCTCCTTTTTTTACTAGGAAAAATACAAAAACAGGTGCGCCGATAAATGCGATAATTAATCCTAAAGGTAACTGCAAAGGATAAACAAGCGTTCGAGTTAAAAAGTCAGCAAAAATCATCATTGTTGCACCTAAAAAAGTGTTTGAAACAAACAGCCATCTAAAATCTTCTCCAAAAAGCATTTTTGAAATTTGTGGAATAATAATACCTACAAAACCAATAATACCTGCTGCAAAAACACTTATAGAAGCCAAATACGCTGATAAAATCAATATAATTGCACTATCTATCTTTTTTTGTTTTTGAGATTGAAGCACCATTTTTTCATCTAATCTTAAAAAGTTCAATTTTGGAATACAATAAACACAACCTAATATTCCTATTAAAAACATTATAGAAAGCATATTATTTGAAATTATATTATCTTCTGCAATTCCGCCTGATAAAAGCAACATCATCATATAAGATTTTTCAGGTATTAAAAGCACAACAAGAGAAATTATCGCACCAACAAAAATATTTAAAGATAAACCGACTAAAATAAGTTTGGTTATTGAATATCTATGTATTCCTGCAAGTGAAATAACAACTATTGCCGTAATTATTGCACCTAAAAACCCAAAGAAAGAATAATTTAAACTATTGAAAAGAGTTATAGAACAAATTATCCCAAGTGCAGCACCTGAAGAAATACCTGTTATATAAGGTTCTGCAAGCGGATTTTTAGAAATTGATTGAATAAACATGCCTGCTAAAGCAAGACTTCCACCTGCAATTAATGCTTTTATGACTCTTGGTATTCTAAGCAGTTGAAATATCTCAATATCAGTTTTTGATGTCATTTTAAAAATATTAAAAAAGCTAGAAGTTATTTCTTCTTTATAACCAACAAATAGTGAAAGAAAAACACTTGCCGCTAAAAGAAAAAATATTAAAATTAATTTATAACTTCTGTTTTTATTGAATTTCATAACTGTATTATATTATAAACTTGTTTCTTTTTTATCAAATGTATATTTAACAAACAAACCTGCCATAAACCTTATCCCTGGTGCATAATAATAGCTGTTTCCTGTTTTATACATACAGATATTTTGATTAAATAAGTTTTGAATTGTGCCTCTTATAAATACCTCTACTCCTTTATAACTCAAAACCTTTAAGTTTCCGCCAATTCTTGCGTTCACATAACCTGCTGTATGTTCTGCGTTTGCAGAAGATGATAATGCTTGATTTGAAACTCCATCTACTCCTACAAATAGGTTTAATCTTTCGATAGGAGTCCAATAAAGTGTTCCACTAACCATATTTTCAGGACACGCAGGTAGCGCTGATTCTGTTGTTTCATCTTCTGATTTTGTGTAAGTATAATTTAGAACAAGTTTTATTTTTTTGTTAGGAGTCCAAGTTAATTTTGCTTCATAACCGTGGATATTTGCGCTTGAAATATTTTTATAATAACTATATGGATAGCCATATTCATACGCAATATAATCAGAATATTTATTATTAAAATATCCAAAATCAAAAGATAATTTATCATTAAAGAAACTTTGTTCAATACCTGCATCCCAACCTGAGAATTTTTCTGCTTCAAGGTCTGGATTAGGTAAAGTTGTACCCCATGCAGAAGTTAAAGTACCATATCTTTGATATAAAGTAGGCATATTAACACTTTGTCCCCAAGAACCTCTGAATTTTGTTGTTGCATCTTTAATTTTAAAAGTAGGAAGAACAAGCGCAGCTGAAACATTTGGTGTTACATAAGTTCCGTATTGCGAATTAGAGATTAATCTTGCACCGCCTCTTATAAACAATTTATCTTTTATGTTTATGGAATCATTTAAAAATATATCGTGTTGAATTGTGCTACCTTGATATTCATCTTCAAATGTTTCTGGTAAAAACCAGCCTGTTGCAGTAGAAGAAGAAAAAGCATTAATAAATTCTGACTCCATATTGTAACCTAAAGAAACGGTATTCCAATCAAAAATTTTATAATTATGTTGTGTTATAAAATTTATTCTTGAACTTGTAATTTCTGAAGTTGATTGAGAATAAGGGTCAGAATTGATTGTATCAGGTAGAACATAACTATTTGTTCGGTTGTGATATAAACCAAATTTTGCGTTATAAGAATATTTTTCAGTTGGTTGATGCTCAAAAGATAAAACTTCCATTAAATCAAGATTTCTTAAATAACTTCCATTAGGGGCAAGATAAGTATCACCTGTAAAACCATCATAATTTAAACCAATATCTTTGTATGAATTTGATACCCTGAAAATGTTTCTAATATCAGCTTTATTGTTTAAAACTCTATACCCTACGTTTGAAACAACATTGAAATTTTTATAAGCATCGTGATCTACTCTACCTAAATCGCTTAACCAAAGTCCGCCATCTGTTTTGTAGAACGTAAAACCTAAATAATAATCAAGTTTTTCATTTCCACTCATTATAGCAATTCTATCTTTAAAAGAACCATAGTTGCCAAAATCAGAACTGAATTCTAATGAAAAAGGTCCTTTACCTCTGCGTGTTTGTAGCGAAACAAGTCCACCTGAAGCGTTTACACCTGCGACATTTCCTTGAGGCCCTCTTATTATTTCAACTCTTTCAATATCATCTGAATTATAAAATTGAGGCTCAAAACCAGAAGAAGTTAAAGAAGGTCTATCAGCTCTAACTCCATCTATTGTAAATCGAACTCTATCTGTACCCCTCATTCTGACAGATGTTGTAGCACCGTCAGAACCATTTGTTGTTACAGTATTTATACTTCCTTGTTGTTGAAGAATATCAATCAGCTCTGGAGAATTTTGTTTTTGAATATCTTTTCTTGTAATTATATCAACATTTGCACCAGCAGTTTTTATGTCTTCTGCATAATTACTCATTGAATAAATTTCTGTTTCTTTTACATTTCCAAAAAGCGTATAAGAATTTTCATCAAGTTTAATTTCTTCTTGAATAGAATATGCCGGTAGTGAAATATTTGCAATCGTAATTGCAAGCGATAGTAATAATAGTTGTCTTTTCATTAATACTTAAACCTATGCTCGTAAGTGATTCTTTTGCAAAAAGTATTCTGGCTTATGGAATTTCCATTTACAGTTGCGGCACAGCTTCGGCTTTTACCGAATTTCCTTTTTACAAGCTAGATTTTATCAACAAGCAAGTTAGGTGTCAAGTTAAAGTTTATCGATGATTTTACTAATATTTTTTGCAGTTTCAGAGTCTTTGTAAGCTTCAATGAATGGTTTTCCGCTATCTCCAGATTGTGCAATTTCAATTTCCATCGGTATTTTTCCTAAAAATGGAACATCCATTTCTTTTGCCATTTTTTCACCACCGCCGATATTGAATATTTCAACAATTTCTTTACAATGCGGACATACAAAACCGCTCATATTTTCAATAACACCAAGTAAGTTTGTGTTTAATTTTTTACAGAAATTAATAGATTTTTTAACATCTACAACAGATAATTTTTGTGGTGTTGTAACTATAACTGTTTTTGTATTTTCTCCCAATTCTTGAATAATAGAAAGAGGCTCGTCACCTGTTCCTGGTGGACAATCAACGATTAGATAATCAAGTTCACCCCAAGCAACATCTGTTAGCATTTGTTTGATAAAACCTGATTTTGCAGGTCCTCTCCAAATGATAGGAGCAGTTAAATCTTCTATCATAAAGCCAACAGAAATAACTTTTAGATTATCGTTATAGTCAATTGGAACAATTTTATCACATTCGCTGATTGGTTGACTATCTTCAAGATTTAATAATGTTGGAATACTAGGGCCATGAACATCTACATCTAAAAGTCCAACTTTATATCCTTTTAATGATAAGCTAACCGCAATATTAGTAGATACTGTACTTTTCCCAACTCCACCTTTACCTGAAAGTACGACGATTTTGTTTTTTATTTGATTATCACTCATTTTTTGCTCCTTAAAATCTGAATTTTCTATTCTGAGAGTAACACATACCAATATTTTTTTCAAAAAAGTTTAATTTTTAAGTGATTAAAATAAAGGCTGCACCGACAAGCATAATTATTGTACCGATAGTTTTTTTAAACATATCTTTTTCGTTAAAATATTTGTATCCCAAAAAGATTGCGATAAGCGAAGATAATTGAAATAATGC
>JAZLGV010000019.1:0-19876 GCA_045616505.1 Candidatus Gastranaerophilaceae bacterium
AATAATATTTTAAAAATCAACAGCTTTTTAAACCAACGGTTTATTAAAATCTATGATTTTATTCTCTATCATAGAAAAAAGGTAATAAATATGAAAAATTTAAAAAAGCTATTTGGTATAAGATTAAAACAATTAAGAAAAGCAAATCATTTAACCCAAGAACAATTAGCAGAAAAACTTGATATAAGTTTGCCAAATATTAGTTATATAGAAACAGGAAAAACATATCCTTCTGTAGAAACACAAGAAAAAATTTGTAAGGTCTTAAAAATAAATTACAACGATTTATATATGTTTTACGAATTACCTAATCAAAATGACATGAAACAAGAAATCATATCTGCAATGAATAAAAATCCCGAATTAATCAAAAAACTATATAAATTCTATAAATTTTTATAAATAATATTAATAATGTACACTATGATACATTGTAGTATTTTAGGGTTGAAATAAAATTTTTAATAAGTTATAATATTATTAGATAACCCTAGATTGATGTCCTGCTTTGCAGAGTCGCTAGGGTTTTTGTTTTTCTATAGTTTCAAATCTACTTATATTTTTCAATAAATCAACCATTTCAACTGATAGTAAATATAAAATATTTAAAATTAATTGATATTGTTCTTTTGGTGTCTTCTTACTATTAATTATAATTTCATGATGAAAAATTCTATTTCTTAAATTTAAAATAGAAAGCAAATCATCTTTAATTGGAGCAATATTCCTTAAACCACTATTATTGACATAGTTAGGAAATACTAATTCAAAAAAACCTTTTTTATCCCATAACTTTGGTTTATAAGATTTAGTACAAAGATGAACCCAAAAGCCTAAAGTTAATTCAGAGATTAATCTGTCATTAGTAATTTTTTTATTAGCCCTTTTAATCTTATTTGCAGTATCCAATAATTTTTTATACTCTTTATCTGCAAGAAGAATTTGTTTATTTAATTCATTTAAAAGCCAATCTTTGCAAATAACTTTTTCTATAGCATTGCAAATTCTATTTCTCAAAGTTACTTCTAATAGTGATAAAGCAGGATAGAAGGCTTCTGATAATTTAAGATTATAAATATATTTATCTAAATCATTATTACCATAAGCACTAAGTCTTACAGGTGTAATGACTTCTGTTAATTTATTTTTATCACTAACCTTTATCATAATTTAATTATAGCATATTTTCTATTAATTTTTGCACAAAAAAAGAAGCCTTAATAGCTCCTTTTTTAAAATGGTACCCCCAAGCGAATTCGAATCGCTGTCGCCTCCGTGAAAGGGAAGTGTCCTAGGCCTCTAGACGATGGGGGCCTGTCTTTTTAAAGATTTAGTGCAAAATCTTTGATAAGATAAATATATCTAAAGCATAATTTAATGTCAAGCATTTATTATTTATTTTTTTTAAAACTACAAAAAACTTTTATGTTAAAATAAAATCATGTTCGATTCACTTTCAGATAGATTACAAGAGATTATAAAAAAGACTTCGGGGAATGCTTCTTTAACAGAAGAAAACATGCAAGAAACACTCCACGAAATTAGACGTGCGCTTCTTGAAGCAGACGTAAACTTACGTGTAGTAAAAGCTTTCATTTCAAAAATAAAAGAAAAAGCCATCGGCGAAGATGTTATCCACGGAGTAAACCCTTCACAACAATTAGTAAAAATCGTTCACGATGAACTTGTTGAAATCATGGGACATGAAGCATCTCCGCTAAATTTAACCTCTCATCCTAGTTTAATTATGATGTTAGGTTTGCAAGGTGCTGGTAAAACTACTTCTTCTGCAAAACTTGCAGTAAAACTTAAAAAAGAAGGTAAAAACCCACTTTTAGTAGCATGCGACGTATATAGACCAGCTGCTATTAAACAACTTCAAACTCTTGGTGAACAAATCGGTTGTGAAGTTTATACTGAAGAAAATTCAACAAATGTTCAAGCTATCGTAAAAAATGCAATTACACATGCTAAAGAAAAAGGCTTCAACGTTCTTATTCTTGATACTGCTGGTCGTTTGCAAATAGATACAGAAATGATGGCAGAATTATTGCTTATTGATAGAGTTTTCTCTCCAAACGAAAAACTACTTGTAATTGATTCAATGATTGGTCAAGAAGCAGTTAATGTTGCAGAAAACTTTGACGCACAACTAGGTTTGACAGGTCTTGTACTTACAAAACTTGACGGTGATTCAAGAGGTGGTTCTGCATTATCTGTTGTTTATTGCACACAAAAACCAATCAAATTAACAGGTACTGGCGAAAAGCTAAATGCTTTAGAAGATTTCCACCCTGAAAGAATGGCAACAAGAATTCTTGGAATGGGTGATATTGTTTCTTTGGTTGAAAAAGCACAAGAAGTTTTTGACGAAGAACAAGCAAAAGAACTTGAAAAGAAAATGAAAAAAGCTGAATTTTCTTTCAACGACTTTTTAAAAATGAAAAAACAAATGAGCATGTTTGGTTCAATAGAAAATATTTTAGGTATGCTACCTATTCCAGGGTTAAAAAAAGAAGATAAAGAACTTATCTCACACCAAGGGGAAAAAGAAATGAAACGTATTGAAGTATTCATTCAAAGTATGACCCCAGAAGAAAGAGATAACCCAGAAATAATTAATTCAAGCCGTAAAAAAAGAATTGCCGCAGGTTGTGGAATATCATTACACGACATCAATATCTTCATCAAACAATTTGAACAAATGCGTATGATGATGAAAGGTGTTTCTGATATGAAAGGGAAATTCAAACACGGAAAAATGCCTAATATGTCACAAATGATGGGTATGATGAACAAGTTTAAATAACGATATGATTTAACAAAAAAAGAACGACCTTGAAATTTTCAAAGTCGTTCTTTTTACTTTTTATCCGAATGTTTATTTAAACAAGTTTATCTATATTTGTGATTGTTTCTAATGCTTGTTCTGAACATTTTTGATTTTGTATAATTTTTGACCAATTATTATCAATATCAGCAACTTTACCTAAATTTTTTGCGATATTTTTAATAAATGAATTTGTTGCTTTTGCATCAAATTTATCAACTGTTTGTTTTAACAAAGTCTTATTTATACTGTTTTTCAAAACGTAAAGATTATCACCACTTGGAAATGCTACCATTTTTTGTATTTTATATGGAGAAAATTCTGATTGATGTTCTGCAATTTTTGTCAAAGACTCAGCAATTGCTGTATCACCTACATTCAAAGCCTTTTTAAATCCCATAGGAAATTTTATTGCTACACCAAAATTTTGCGTACTATTTATTGAATTTACTTGCATTTTATGCTCCTTTTCTAAATTTCATAATCTTTTAATGCACGTAAAAAAAATTTTTTGCTATTTATGTTAAAAAAAATTTACCATTTTTTAAATACAAAAAATACTGCGAGAATTATAAATAAAAAACCTACAATATAATTCCATTTTAATTCTTCTCTCAAATACAAAACAGAAAAGAAACTAAAAACAACCAATGTAATAACTTCTTGCATTGTTTTTAATTGAGCAGCATCAAAATATTGATGTCCAATTCTATTTGCTGGAACTTGAAAACAATATTCGAATAACGCAATTCCCCAGCTTACAAGTATAACAATCCATAATGCAGTACCTTTAAATTTTAGATGTCCGTACCAAGCGAATGTCATAAATATATTTGATATTGTTAATAATAAAACTGGTGTGAATTGTCTAAGCATATAGTCCTCAGTTAGTTATTAAAATAGAAGTGAACTATATCGCCATCTTGAACGACATAATCTTTACCTTCCATCCTTGTAACACCTTTTTCTTTGCAAGCAACATAAGAACCATTTGCTACAAAATCATCATAAGCAGTAATTTCTGCTCTGATAAAACCTTTTTCAAAATCTGTATGGATTACACCAGCAGCCTTTGGAGCTTTATCACCTGCTTTAATAGTCCAAGCGTGAACTTCCATTTCGCCAGCGGTTATAAATGTTCTCAAATTTAATAATGAATATACAGCTTTTATCATTCTGTTTATACCAGAATCTTCAATTCCTAATTCTTCCATATATTCTTTTGCTTCATCAGGTTCTAATTCTGCAAGTTCTGATTCAATTTTTGCAGAAACTCTAACAACTTCTGCACCATGTTTTTTAGCATATTCTTCAACACGTTTTGTGTATTCGTTTCCGTCTTTTAAATCGTATTCAGAAACGTTTGCGCAATATATAACAGGTTTGCAAGACATCAAATGAAGTCCATAAACAACTGCTTTTTCGTCTTCATCAAAATGGTCATTAACGTTAATAAATGTTCCTGCTGAAAGAAGTTCTGTTAATTTGATTAAAACATTGTTTTCAAAAACAGATTCTTTATCATTATTTCTTGCTAATTTAATAACTTTTGCTTGCCTTTTTTCAACAGAAGCTAAATCAGCAAGTGCAAGTTCTGTATTTATTGTTTCAATATCATCAATAGGATCAACTTTTCCAGAAACATGAACAGTATTTGCATCATCAAAACATCTTACAACTTGGATAACCGCATCAACTTCTCTGATTGTGTGCAAGAATTGGTTTCCTAAACCTTCGCCTTTGCTTGCACCTTTTACTAAGCCTGCAATATCAACAAATTCAACAGTTGTAGGAACTATTTTATCTGTTTTAACTAATGGTTTTAAAACTTCCAATCTTTCGTCAGGAACTGCAACTACACCTACATTTGGTTCAATTGTGCAAAATGGATAATTTGCACTTTCTGCATTTTTCGCACTTGTTAATGCGTTAAATAACGTTGACTTTCCTACATTTGGTAATCCTACTATACCTGTTCTTAACATCTTATACCTATCCTATTCTTAAATTTTATTTATTATTTTTTCCACAACAATGTTTATATTTTTTGCCACTTCCACAAGGACAAGCATCGTTTCTTCCTATTTTTGCTTCGTTTCTTGTTGGAGTTTGAACGGCATCTTCTTGTTCTTCTTGTTGCGTAAATTCTTCGGAAGCTCTTGAAAGTTCAGTTTCTAATGGTTCGTTTACAAATTGAACACCAAATTTAGTTCTGAATAAATGTTTAACAGTTTCACCTTGAATATCAAACATCATATTATTAAACAAATCATACGCTTCTTTTTTGTATTCTATTAGAGGGTCTTTTTGTCCGTATGCTCTTAAACCAATACCATCACGCAACATATCAATATTGTGCAAATGGTCAATCCATTTGTTATCAATAACTCTCAATAATACATCTTTTTCGATATTTCTCATAATATTATCTGATTCAAATGGAGATTGAGGATTTGGATATTCTTCATATTGACAAATTATTTCGTTATAAAAATCGACAATTTCTCTTTCGTGTTCAGCATAAGCATCTCTTGCTTTTTCGTTTAATTTATCTGAAATTTCCTGAAATCTCAAACCTTTAATATCAGAAACTGTATATGTTGAAAGCTGAGGAATGGTTGAATGAACTTCTTTAACCATAGTTTCCAAATCTTCATCTACATATTCATCAGGTTGCATGCCAGGAGCGATGTAGCTTTTTAACAATCTATCAATTTCTTGTTCCAACATATAATAAATATTTTCACTTAGATTTTCGCCACTGATAACTCTTCTACGTTGAGCATAGAATTTTTCCCTTTGAATATTCATTACATCGTCATATTCAAGTACATTTTTTCTTATATCAAAGTGATAAGTTTCAACTTTCTTTTGTGCTGATTGAATTTGTTTTGAAATAATTGGCGATTCAATAGCCATATTTTCTTCAACATTCAACATTTCCATAAGGTTTACAATCTTATCTCCACCGAAAATTCTCATTAAATTATCTTCCAAAGATAAGAAAAATCTTGTAGAACCAGGGTCACCTTGACGTGCTGCACGACCTCTAAGTTGGTTATCAATACGACGAGATTCGTGTCTTTCTGTACCTATAACGTGCAAACCACCTGCTTTTACAACTTTTGCATGTTCTTCAGTTGTTAAAGCTTTCATTGTCGCCATTATTTCATTTTTCTTATACTCATAATCGGCATCTTCTGAAGTAATTCCCTTTTTTTCAAGTTCTTCTTTTGCTAAATATTCTGAATTACCACCTAACAAAATATCTGTACCACGACCAGCCATGTTTGTAGCAATTGTAACCGCACCATAACGACCTGCTTGAGCAATAATATTTGCTTCTTTTTCGTGATGTTTTGCGTTTAAAACATTGTGAGGAATTTTTCTTTGATTTAACAATGCTGAAATATATTCTGATTTTTCAATACTGATTGTACCAACCAAAACTGGACGACCTTTTTTATGCATTTCAATAATATCATCCACTACTGCATTATATTTAGCTTTTTCAGTTTTATAAATTACATCTGGATAATTTTTTCTGATGTCAGGTTTGTTTGTTGGAATTGTTGTAACTTCCAAATTATAAATTTTTCCAAATTCAGCTTCTTCTGTCATCGCAGTACCTGTCATACCTGAAAGTTTTGGATATAGTCTGAATAAGTTTTGGAAAGTTATACTTGCAAGAGTTTGTGTTTCGTCTTGAATTTTAACACCTTCTTTAGCTTCAACAGCTTGGTGTAAACCGTCAGACCAACGTCTGCCATCCATTAAACGACCTGTAAATTCATCTACGATAACAACTTCACCGTTTTTAACAACATAGTCAGTATCTTTGATAAATAATTCTTTTGCTTTTAATGCTTGCAATAAATGGTGTGCATATTGAGTTGAAATGTCAAATAAATCTTTTACCCCAATTAATTCTTGAGCCTTATCAATACCTTCTTCGGTTAAAATTACGTTTTTATTTTTTTCATCAACTTCGTAATCTTCAACTTTATTAAGTTTTGGTGCAATTTTTGCCATAAGTTGATAAGTTTCAGCTGATTTTTCTAAACGACCACTAATAATTAACGGAGTTCTAGCTTCATCTATCAAAATACTATCAACTTCATCAATGATTGCATAGTTATATGGTCGTTGAACTAACATTTCAGGGCTGCTTGCCATATTATCACGCAAGTAATCAAAACCAAATTCGTTGTTAGTACCATACGTAATATCACATGCATAAGCTTGTTTTTTTAATTCAAATTCGTTTTCGCCACGAGTATTTGAAAGAATAACACCAACTGTCAAGCCTAAAAATCTGAAGATTTTACCCATCCATTCACTATCACGTTTTGCCAAATAATCGTTCACTGTGATAACATGGACACCTTTACCAGTTAAAGCATTTAAATATGCAGGTAAAGTTGCAACAAGAGTTTTACCTTCACCTGTTCTCATTTCTGCGATATGAGCATTATGTAAGAAATATCCGCCAATCAATTGGACATCAAAATGACGCATATTTAAAACTCTTTTACCAGCTTCTCTAACAACTGCGAATGCTTCTGGTAATATTTTATCAAGAGCTTCTTTTTCTAAAGCTCTATCTGTTTTGAAATCATCAGAGGTTTTTCTTTCTGATAATATTTTTTTAAATTCTTCTGTTTTTGCACGAAGTTCTTCATCTGAAAGAGCTTCCATTTCAGGTTCTAAAGCATTTATATGCTCTACAATCCCCATCATATTTTTCACTTTTTTTTCGTTTGGATCACCCAACATTTTTAGCAAAAGTTTCAACATATTAAACCTAATCTCTCCTCATGTTTTGCCTAGAATTATTCTAACATGAAAAAAAATAATTATAACTAACTACCCATTTAATAATAAAAATAGTTAATGATTAGGTATAATATATTTTCAAATTAATCTTTAAATGTTTGAGTTTCTAAACGAAGAAATTCTAAAGATTCTAATTTTTTTCTTGGAACTTTGATTTTTTCATCAGTGTACCAAGGATTTACAAGATAAACATCGTCTTGGGTAACATCAACTATTGAATATGCGTGATGACTATAAATCGTTCTGTTACTATCTGTCAATTCTTTCATAAAACTTCTTGCTTCTTTTTTATCTTGTTTATAACGACCAAAGAAACTTCCTGAAATTGACGATTTTTTTACTGAAAACTCTTCGTCTTCATCCATTAAAGATATGCAAGCTGCAGTATTTCCTTTGTTATTCATTATTTCATCAAATTTTTTGTTTATTTCTCCATCATAATTATATGTAGTTTCTGTGTGTCTTTCTTCTTTTGGAACTAATAAATTAAAAGCTGTTCTTGAAAAATTGGATTCTAAATCATAAAACTCGTTAAATTCTATATCACCGTTAGAAAAGAAAGTATTAGTTGCGATACCTTCTTCAATACCATATTTTTCGATTGCGACTTCTAAAGCTCTCATATCCATGTCGCCTGCCGCATTTTCAATATTATTGTTTAATTCTGATATTGAAATTTCATAAGATTTTTTTACACCTGCCAAATTTACTGTTACTGTTTGTTTTTTATCATTAACAGTTATAGAATTATCTAAAATTTCTTTGCCTTTTTCAGTACTTAAAAGAGAATTTGTAGCAGATAACAACCAACAATCTCCAACATCACCTTGAATTGAAGGCATATCAAACTTTCCATTTGGAGCATAAGTTGTTGCCACACCTGCTCCATTTTCATTTGCATCTAATCTTGCGGACAAAGCAGTTTTAACAGCATCCAATTTTGCCATAGCTTCATCCATATCACCATTAAAATTAATCAATGACAAATTATGCTTTAAATCCTCTGTTTCTACAATATCTGATGCAGAATTTAATGATGCTATGACTTTTTCATTTTCTTCATCAAATACTTCTTTTAAATCATCAAATGTGATTACTCCATTATCAAAATCGTCGTCGTATTCTGCATCATATTCTTCAAACAAATTCATCACAGCTTCTAGATTACCATTATCTTGATAATCATCTTCTTGCCCAAAAACATTTAACGATTCATCATAATCAGACACAACAAAATTTATACGATCTTTTTGTTCTTCAATATTGCCGTACTGTTTTTTATTATTATTGATATTAATGTTGTAATTAAAAGGCATAAAACTACCACTTGTTTAACATACGTTGACAACATCGTCAATTTGAATTTTAATCTTTAGATAAAAAAAATAATTTTTACAATAAGTTACAAAAGGAAATTAAAACAGATGAACAAAAAATGGTTTTTAATATTATTATGCACATTTTTAGCATTAGGAATCTGCGAAAAATCTATTGCTAAAAACACATCAATATCGCTTGAAAAATTAAAAGAAATTTCAGCAAATCAAGAACTTGTTGTTGCTTATGATAATGGAAAAATTATAACTCACAAGGGTGGTGGAATACGACCTGTATTAGACCATTTAGAAAAACATAATTTTAAAAACGCTTATGTTTACGACAAAATAACAGGAAAAGCATCAGCTTTATTGCTTGCCTACGGTGGTTGCAAAAAACTTTATACCCCAATTTTATCTGAACAAGCTATTCCTATTTTAGAAAAATATCATATTGAATACACTTATGACAAAACTATTCCATACATAAAAACCAAAAGAACAGCATCTGGTCGTTGCATTATGGAAACAGCAATCAAAGACACAGACGATTGCAAAGAAGCATACAAAATTTTGACAAATAAATGGAAAAGTTTGTATAACTAATTGCTTTAAGTTTTATAATTTTATACTTTTTATTTCGCTATCAACTTTTTTCAACAATGTTGGAATATCCAAGTTTTGTGGACAATTTTTCTTGCACAAACCACATTGTGTACATTTGTCTGCTCTAGCTTTTTCTGGAATATTATTGTAATAAGTTGAAAATAGCCAAGGATTTTTGTCTGCTTTGTACTGATTATAAAGTGAGAAAATTTCAGGAACAGCAATACCGTTTGGACAAAGTTCAAGACAATATCTGCATGAAGTACAAGCAATTTCAGATTGTAACTTTATAATCGTAACTAATTTTTTAGAAAAATCTTCTTCATCTTGTGTAAGTGGTTTAAAGTTTTCAAAAGTAGCAATATTTTCTTTCATTTGTTTAAGATTACTCATTCCACTTAAAACAGTCAATATGCCTGATTTTCCTGCAATCCATTTTAGTGCATAACTTGCTTGAGTTTCATTTGGCATTTTTTCTTTTAATTCTGTTACTGCTTTAGGTGGTAATGAACACAAATTTCCACCTCTCAAAGGTTCCATAACTATCATTGGAAGATTTGCCGCTTTTGCAATTTCATATTGACCTTTTGAATTAACTCCACTTTCCCAATCAAAATAATTCATTTGTAATTGGCAGAAATCCCATTTATGTTCTTTTACAACATCTTTTAACATTTCAACATCTCCGTGATAAGAGAAACCTAAATGTTTTATCAAACCTTGACGTTTAAAATCAAGTAATTGTTCATAAACTTCAAAATTTTTATAAGTATCATAACTATTACCATTTATGTTGTGAACCATATAAAAATCGAAGTAATCTGTATCAACTTTTTCTTTTAATTGCTGTTCAAAAATTCTCTTAACATCGTCTTTAGTATGCATAAATACTAATGGACTTTTATCTGCAATTATAATATCTGAACGTTTATATTGTTTTAAAACTTTACCCATAACGTTTTCAGATTTTCCATCCATATACATATATGCAGTATCAAAATAATTTGCACCATGCTTCATTGCATAATCTACCATTTTTTCGACTTCTGCAACATCAACTTCTTTACCTTTTAGGGGTAATCTCATACATCCAAAACCTAAAAGAGGTATTGTCATATCTTTATATTTTCGTTTTACAATTTCGTTAGGCTTTACAATTAATGAACTTTCACCACAACCGCCTAACATTGTTGAACCTGCTAACAAAAGTGCTGAATTAACAATAAATTCTCTACGTTTCATATTTTACCCCTACATATTTTTCTTTTGTAAAAATTTTATAATAAAAATAACATTTTTTTAATAAATTAGCAATTTTATTTTTCAGACAACTTATATATTACGTAAATCAAAAGAGAAAAGCCTTTTAATGAATATAAACAAAATAACAAACAACACATGGCAATTGTTAAACCAAAAGAAAGGTTTAACAACTAAAGATGTTCGTATTTGCAAAGAATTCAAACCTTTAAAAGATGCTATTAAATCTATTGATATAACTAAAATTAAAAAAGACGACATTACAAAAGAAATTGAATTAATAAAATTTAAACACAACTCTAATATTGGTACAGTTATAAAAGAATTTAAAAAGAAAAAACTTATATCTACTAGCACTACTTATTCTCAAAGAAGTTATTTTGGGAATTTTGAAGTTCAAAAATATACAAAAAATAATGTTTTAAAAACAAAAACAAAAGAAAATTCACTTACCAAAAGAAAATTTAATATTGATGATGTTGCAGAATATTCAAAACTAAAATCAACTGTTGAATTTAATAAAAAAGGTTTAAAACAAGTTCAGCAACTTAACTTTTATCCTCAAAACAAACAGGTTAAAGAATTAAAATTAAATTTATCAATGACAAAAGCTGGTGAAATAAAAGATATTACAACAACATCAAAGAATATAAGCGAAGAGTCTTTGAATATCTTGAAAGACAACCATTACGTAGCAACTTGTACTTATAACAATGAAAATTTTGTTCGTATAGAACATTTTCAAGCTGCAAAAAATCAAAAAGTAGAAAATGAAAAAACATTATTTCTTTTTAAAGAAAATTTAGGAAAGGTAATGGATAGAGATATTGAAGGATATGCTTCAGGGAATGTTGTAAATCTAAAAGTTAATGATGATATGAGACAAACAGATTTAGTTGAAACATTAAATCATGAATACAGACACGTGTTCCAATACAAAGAAATTAAGAATTTTAAAAATATCTTCAAACGCAAAAAAATGAATGTAGAAGAAAAAGAGTTTGCAAAAAATTGTCTTGTTGGACAGAAAAAATATACTAAAAAAAATTACAAAGACTATTATAATAATTTTTTAGAAGTTGACGCACGAAAAGCTGGTGCAAGTGCATCAAATGATTATATAAATACGATAAAAACGTTATATAAAGAATTTAAAATTGAAGATTATTTTCTTTCAATTTTTAGAAAAAATTAGTATTTAAAATGAGTTTATTTTTTAACTATTACCTAACAAATAAACAGGTAAATCATAATGTTGTGCAAAGTTTAAATATTCAGGTGAAATATCTTCTAAGTTATCTTTTTTCGCTGCTAAACCAACTACTTTTGAATTTATTGCAACTACTTCATTATGAGAACCTCCGTCTCTCAAAATTGCATCTTGTGCATCTGATAATGCTTTTTTAATTTCCTTACCAGTAAATTCTTTTCCTTCACCCAAGTTTATTATTTCATCATCTTTAATTTGAGCTAAATATCTTTTTTTCGCTACAAAATCAAATAATTTTGCATATTCTTCAGGTGTTATATTCAAAGCACTTTGAATTTCAGTAGGAACAAAATCTCTATATGCTTTTTTCCAACCACGAGTTCTTAATTCAACAACTGTCTCTTGGTCTTTGCCATAACCACTACCTTGGTTTTGGTAATATGCGTTTACTATATTTGGAATTTCTGATTCTAAAATAACGCCCATTCCATCGCCATAATATGTTGCTGCTTTATCAAGAGAAACAAGTGTTTCACTCAATACACTATTATTTGCAACATCGCTAAGTGTTTCTACTGTATTTAAATTTTCTGCATCTCTTACCATGTGCATTAAAAATCTCAAATCAGCTTTTTTTGTACCATTAATAAAGCCGACTTCACTCAAATCTTTATTATCAGGATATGTTTTAAAATCGAAAACTTTGTAAGTTTGGTTGTTTAATGTTTGTGTTGGAATTCTATCCTTAAATACGACTTTAGTTGTGAATATTGGGTTTCCTGTTTCTTTATTTGTTTCTATAATTTTTTCCAATTCTTTTACTGCATCGCTTTCTAAAACAGGAGAGAACATATCGAAAATATTTTTACTTACACCTTTTAAATCTGAATATGCAAATATTTTTGCAAGTTTGAAATCATTTGGATTTTTGAAATTGCAAGATAAAGCTTCTTTAGTTGTTGAATTAGTATTTACAGCTTCTAACCAATGGTGATTTTTTATAATTAAATAAATATCATCTTTGATTGCTTGAGGAATATTATATTTAGATAAAATATTTCTTGCATACAGTGCAGATGTGTTTTGGTGATTTTTATCAACTACACCTTCTTTTTTTGCTATATCGTGTAATAATACTGAAAATTTTAATCTTGTTTTGTCTATATCAGGAATACTGTTGTACTCTGGATGATTTAAACAGTTTTTTAAAACTTCTAATATGTGAATATCTATACTGAAATCATGTGAACCGTGTGGTTGTTTGCCAATTATATTAACAAATTCTGGCAAGCCTTTTATTAATGCGTTCATTGTTTGGTCAAAATCTTCATCACCTGAATTGATTTCGTTTTTCAAAATGAACTTTTCACACAAATCATAAACTTTTTTATCAACTTCGTCATTTTTGTCTAATTCGAAGAAATTTATAATTCCATCGTACCCTGTTTTATCAGAGGTTAATTCTATTTGTAATTTTGTGATTATTGATTTTGCTTTATTTTCATCAACTGAATCTAGAATTGATTTTAAATCTTTTAAAAATTCTTTTCTTGAATATTTTAAAGGAATACCATTTTTATTATATTTTGCAAAATCATAATTTTTAATAGCATTTTCAACATCCGTTTTATTTGACAAAACTTTTTTGAATAAATTAATTTTATCATTTTTGTCAGTTTGTGTTGGAACAATTGTTTGAGAAATTGCTTTTGTTAAATCTCTTTTTAATGAATCTACGTCAATAATAAATTTATTTTTTTCTGGTGAATTTTGTAAGGCAGAAATGTATCTGTCAAGCATAATTTTGTCAGAGACACCTAGAGAGTTAAAATCTAATTGGTTATTTTGATAATCGTGAATATTATCAAGAACTTTATCGATATTAACTTTAGGTGGCAAAACTTCAGGAATTGGGAATTGTTCAGCTTCCCAATCATTGTGTAAGTCGATTAAATCAAGAACATGGTTTAAAGTTAGAGAGTAGCCATAAAATCTTGTTTCTTTTATATTTGCAAGTTTTCTAACTTTTTCTATGTCTAAATCTTTTGTGATTTTATCAACAATTTTTTCATTATAAAAATCATCAAATCTATAACCTTCAGGAATTTTTATGTTTAAAATTTCTTGTGTTTTTTGTTTTTTATCTTCAACTGACAATAAATTTGTAATCGCAACAATATTTTTTATCATTGAAAATCTTGGTTCAGAATTTTCTTCTAAACTCAAAACATAATTCAAATTATCCATTTTGTTTTTGTCGTTTTCATAAATAATTTTAGATAAATTTTCAATTCCTTCAATATTTGAAAATCTTAAAAATGTATTATAACCTTTTACTTTTTGTTCTAATAAGTTTTTAGTAATTGGTGCTAATTTTTCATCTGATAAACTATGTACAAGTTCAGGTAGAGCATTTATACTATGTCTTTCAAAATAATATTCATCAGACCTGCCATCTTTATAATTTAGACAATCTTTTAAAACCTTAGCTTGGTCATTTGTAATATGTTGTAATAAACTAATAATATCTGAATCAGAAGTAACAATGTTTCTTTCTTGTTTTACACTTTTTTTGAATTCATCCATAACGATTGGCAAAATTTCTGTATTGTTTGAATTTAATGAATTAAATATATTACGGAAATAATGAGAAGGTAGAGGGTTTGTTATCCATATATATTCAGGATTTTTCAAATAATTTTTTATATGCTGACAATTTTCTTTTTTTGTAATATCTAAAATCGCTGTAATGTCGTAATAGTCAAAATTGTAATTATCATAAGTGTTTTTGTATTCTAATAAATCAGGTAAAACATCTTTGTTCTCTTCATTTGTTCTTGAAGCAATTGCCATAATATCGTATGAATTAAGTTTTTTCATACGTTCTGATTGTGCAACTGTTTTTAAACTTTGTGATTTAATATCTTTGTTTTTTATAATATCTAAAATGCAATAATCGTTAAATATATAATCATTGTCTTTGTTTTTTAACTGTGACGTAATTTTAAATTTTTCAATATCTTCTTCAGAGCTATAATTCAAAAGAGGTTCAACATAATAAGACGCAATTCTTCTTATGTTTTTTTCTTTCATATAATCAATATCAGCATTCATTATTTCGTTGAACATTGGTAAATTCTTTTCGTTCAACAACGGCAAGACTTTTCCAATCGCATCAACTCTATAATATTCATCAATTTCTTTATTCTTGTATTTTTCTTGTATATTATTTAATGCTCGTAAAGCTGCTTGTTTATTTTCTTGAGGTATCTTTTTTAGAGTAGAAACCGTAACATCTTTCGTATAAAGATTCATATTGAAAAAATTACTCATTATAAATTTTCCAACAGAAAGTTTTTTAGGCTTTTGCTCTTTTGGGGCATAAATAGAAGTATTTTGTGTTTTTTTAGATAACGCAGTAGCCGCAATTGCACTACTAACTCCAACTCCTGCAAGTTTTAAAACATCTTTTGGCTTTTTAAATTTCAATTTGCCATCAAAACTTGGAGTAGCAGAAACGTTATTATATTTTAAATTTTGATTACTGATATTTGATAATTTCATAAAAACACAAGATTTCTTCTTTACAACTATGTAAAACACGTGAATACATGAATTTGCGTTTTAATTAAAAAATATAAAGATTTGTGATGAATTTATTTTAAATAAAATCAAACATAAAATAAAAAATTTCTTAAAACATCAAAAATAAAAATAAAATTAATTAACAAATTGACTAAATTAAACATTTTTATTTCTTCTACAATTTTAATTTTATAATTTTATGATATAATCACCTTATAAGATTTGTGTATATTTTAAACAAATTAACACACAACATTTTTAGAAGACGAATGACACAAACTATTAACGAACAAAGAATTCAAAACGCTGATAAAATTATAATCATAGCAAAACTTTAACTATTCATATAAACGTTAAGATATTTCAATAGAGGTACAATGAATTATAAATTAATAGACACAACTGCATTTGGCGATTTAACAGGACATTTAGTTGTTTTTGAAAAAGGATGTAACTGTCCGTTTGATGTTAAAAGAATTTTTTATATATTTGATACTGTTCCAGGTAAAATTAGAGGACAACACGCAAATAGAAATTCCGAATTTTTATTAATTGCAATAAATGGAAGCTGTAAAGTAAAAGTTGACGATGGTAAAAAACAAGAAATTTTCGAACTAAATTCCCCATTCAATGCCCTTTACTTAAATAAAATGGTTTGGAAAGATATGTACGATTTTTCGTACAATGCAACTTTGTTAGTTTTAACAAATACTGTATATGATGAAAGCGAATATATCCGAAATTATGATGATTTCATAAAAGAAATCCAACAATAAACCAACGAAAGGTTATTATGATTAAATTTTTAGATTTATATAAAATAAATGAAAGATTTAGAAAAGACATAGATGCGAGAATTAAAGAAGTTCTTAATTCTGGCTGGTATTTACTTGGAAAACAAGACGAACAATTTGAGAAAAATTTTGCTCAATATTGCGGAACAAAACATTGTATCGGTTGTGCAAATGGACTTGATGCTCTTAATTTAATTATAAAAGCTTATGGCTTCACTAAAGGTGATGAAATAATTGTCCCTGCAAATACTTATATCGCATCAATTCTTGCAATTTCTGAAAATTATTGCACACCTGTTCTTGTTGAACCAGATATTGAAACAAGAAATATTAACCCTGATTTGATTGAAGAAAAAATCACAGACAAAACGAAAGCAATTTTACTTGTTCATCTATATGGACAAGCTGTTCAAATGGACAAAATCTGGGAATTAGCAAAAAAATATAACCTTAAAATCATTGAAGATTCTGCTCAAGCACACGGTGCTATTTATAAAGGAAAAAGAACAGGTAATTTAGGTGATGCTTCAGGTTTTTCATTCTACCCAGGAAAAAATCTTGGTTGTATGGGTGACGGTGGTTGCGTTACTACAAATGATGATGAATTAGCACAAAAAATTAGAGCTTTGAGAAACTATGGTTCTCACAAAAAATATTGTAATTTGTACAAAGGTACAAATTCTCGTTTAGACGAAATTCAAGCTGCAATATTGGATGTAAAACTACCTTCACTTGATGCAGACAACCAAAGACGTAGAGAAATTGCAAAATATTATAGAGAAAACATTAAAAATCCAAAAATAATTTTGCCAACTGCTTATGATGAAGCATCTCATGTATGGCATGTTTTCGCTATTAGAACAAAAAATAGAGATGAATTTCAAGAGTATTTAAATAAAAATGACATTCAAACTCTTATTCATTATCCAACTCCACCACACAAGCAAGAAGCTTATAAAGAATGGAACAATTTAAGCTTCCCTATAACAGAAGAAATTCACAACACTATTTTAAGTTTACCTATTTCTCCTGTTATGACAGAAGAAGAAGTTAAAAAAGTGGCAGAAGTGGTTAATAACTACTAAATATTTTAAGATTTTGGACAAATTTAAACTTTGAATTTCTTACTTTCCCAAAATTTCTTTTTAATAAAGAAGAATGGATATCTTTTGATAAAAGCTAAAAGTCCTTTGTAAGAATTAAGTTTATCAACTAAAAGCCATTTTTCATAATCTTTCATTTTGTATATAGTCATTTTGTGATATTTCAAATAATCATCTTGTTTTGGATTATAACAACCTAACCCTTGAACCCAAGGTTTGTAATCACCAACATAATGAACAATTACTGGATTTTTGATTGCATTTCTATATTCATCAAGATTGTCATAAGATGCCCAAACATTTAACGGACAATACTGAAGATTATATTTTAAATCAATAAATTTTACTTTTCCTGTAAATAAAATATTCAAAACCGTTTGGTCATAACCAAGAGCCGTTCCAGTATTTTCAAGAGCCATTTTTATAGCTTTTGAAGTAATATCGTCTTCACGCCATTTATTACAATTTATAACCATTAACCCTGTATTAAAAAATTTTGCACCATTTTTTAAATAGCGTCTTGAATATTTTTTACCATTTGCATCTTCAACTGCTAAAATATAATTATCTTCAAAATCCATATCCCAAACAGGTTTTAAGGATTTATTAACAACCAAATCACAATCAAGATAAATTAATCTATCAAGTTCTTTTATTTCAGCAATTTCTGGTAAAATAGTCGTCCAAAGCATTTGAACTGGATAATAATCAGATTTTTTATAATTTTCAAAAATTTTATTATCAACTTTGTCAAATTGAATAGATGCGTTTTTGTATGTATCTGAAACAGTTAATATATTTTGCTTAGAGTCTTCTCGAAGCCCACCATCTAACATATGAAAAACAATTTCTTCATCTTTCATATTTTCACAAATACTTGTCATACAAACAACTGCATGCATCGTATAAGCATCATTATGTGTAATTGCTATATGTATTTTATTATCCATTTGTATATACTATCATACAAATTTAAAATATAAAAGTATTTTTGCAGTTAAAACGTAGATTATTTGAGTCAGCTTTTACTTCATTTTGAAAAGTGTTAAACAACAAAACAACATTACCATTAGTTACTTTATTTGAATTCTTATAAATGTGAGTTGGGAAAAAATTACAAAAAACAGAAGTTTTTATTTCATTTCAAATTCATATTCACCATTAATTGAAGTGTTTTTCAAAACATGGTTTTCAATTTCTTTAACATCTATTTGTTTATTATCAAGCATATCTTTTGGTACATCTATAGCAATTGCTCTATCTTTCATTTTCAAAGTGTCTTCACAATATTTCATGTAATCACTATAAGAAACATTATCTATTTTTTCAAAAACTTCATCTATTGATTGTGCATTTTTAAATTCTGAATAAGTAAAATGTTCGTCTTCTTTTGAAGTTTTCATACTATCAAAATTTTCTTTATAATAAGATTTCAAATCGTTTTTAATATCTTCAAACTCTTCTTTATTAACAAGAAAAGCATTAGAACTTAAAAAATTAGCCAGTGTAATTGCTGAATTAATATTCTTTGGTGAACATTTTACACCTACAAAAGAACCATTAGACAAAGATACAGCATCTACACCAACACTATAAAGAGCAGTAATATACTTATCAGAGATTGCATTTCTAATTTCACATACGCCTTCTTTAGCATTTGCTGGCTTATCATTAACAGTTAGCATTGAAACCAAAGCAGCATTTTCTGCATTTAAGCCTTCACACCCTTTTACTGCTAATGATAAATTGTTTACAGAAGCAACATTATCTTTTCTATTGTTAATACCATAGCTTGCATAAGCTCTTGCAGTATCATAATTTACAGGAACCTTTTCTGCATAACCGTCAGTATTAACATTCTGATTCGGTTTTTGAGAGTTTCCAAATTGAACTTTGTTAATTTGAACGGGATTTATGCTGTTAATATTCATCTTATTCTCCTATAAATGGTTTTCTATACTAATATAAAAACATATTTTAATAGAAAATTGCCTCATAAATTATTTAAAAAAAAGCTCTAACATTCAAACACAGTACAAGTTATAACCGATATTCAAAAAACAACAGACAAAAGGATAAATTCCGAAAAAAAAAGAAAATTTCAGACAAAAAACTAAAAATACTTAATTGACTTATTTCGCTATAAACATCGGTTTTATTGACATTTACTATAACTTATATGTCAAACACATAAACATCACGTAAAAAATATAGTTTAAAAACATTCCGTTATCGGCAAAAAACATTTGTTTTATTTTGTATAAATTTGATTTTTTGCCGATAAAATGATATAATTATTATATGAAATATTTATCTGTAAGCGAAATTGCAAAATT
>JAZLGV010000020.1:0-2220 GCA_045616505.1 Candidatus Gastranaerophilaceae bacterium
CCGGCAAGAGTTGTTGAATAAGAGTAAATCATAAAGATTTGCTTGCAATTCAATTATGTCCATGATAGGCTATATTTGTACCGAAATTAAGGGCCGCTAGCTCAGGTGGTTAGAGCGCACCCCTGATAAGGGTGAGGTCGGGGGTTCGAGTCCACTGCGGCCCACCATTTAAAAAGAGAAGTCAAAAGGACTTCTTTTTTTTATTCAAAAATTCCAGTGGACTCTCACTCGACAAACTTCGTTTGTCGGGTTCTTGCTCCATTGGCTTATTATTAGAGTTTTGAAATTGTATTAGAAAACAACGCAAAACGAGACATTTAGTCTCCTTTTGCTGCTCGCCAACGGAGTCCTTACTGCGGCCCACCATTTATTTAAAAGACTTCCATTAAGGAAGTCTTTTTTAGTATGTAAAATTCCAGTGGACTCTCACTCGACAAACTTCGTTTGTCGGGTTCTTGCTCCATTGGCTTTTGTTAACTTTTTGAAATTAGATAAAACTTTTTAGATTTAAAAAAATGTGAAATTAGGCAATTTATTTGTGAATAAATACTTTATATAAGTAAGGTTAGGTTTTATATTAAAGTAGGTTTATTGAAATTATGGCAGCAGTAGGTGCAGTAAAATCTGTATTCCAATATGCAACGGCGAAAAGCGTACCAATAGCTAGTCTTGGTGCTGCTATAACCAGTTCTATTTTTCTGTATCGAAACATGAAAAAAGTCGAAGAAGGTCATATTGGAAGATTAGGAGTTGCCTTAGGTCAGGGAAAAAATTTGTATGATTATACAATAAGTCAGGTCAATAATCTTGATAATGCGATAATAAATGCATCAAAGACTGCAACAAAAGTTGATGATGTAATATTAAATTCGGCAAAAAAAGTTACCACTTCTTTGGGAAATGCTGCAAAAGCAGATAAATTGGTCGGTGGAGTAGGAAAAGCTGCTAATTGGGCAAGTAAGAATATAAGACCGCTGATTATTGCATCAGCAGGCATTGATATAGCCCTAGCAGACGATAAAAAAGCCGCCACCGTAGAAAATGCCTGTGCTTTATCGGCAATGTTTAGTGCAGAAAAACTTGTAAGTTCTGGTGTGATACAGAAAAAAGTAAAAGAAGTTGCATCTAGTAAAGTTGTTCAAGAGTCTGGATTTGTGAAAAAAGTTTTACCGAAAATAAAAGGAAAAGTAGGTCAATTAGCAAAAAATTCAAAATTTCTATCAAAAGTATTGAAACATGCTCCAGGTGTCGTGGGTGCAGTATTAAGTTCTGCTGGAATGGTTATAGCCTCTTGTAAAGCATACGATGCTGGTCTTGCAGTTGCAGATAAAATAATTTTAAGAAAAGATGATGAAAGACAAGAATACATGGTATAGTTTGTAACATTTCTGCCTTTTTTTTCTAATAGTTGTAGAATTATTCTATTAGTATTGAAATGGAGATGAAAAATGGCAGAAGATAAAAAAGTAAAAATGGCTTATATTGATGTAAATTACGTTGTAAATCAGTCATCAGATGTTCAAAATTTAAAATTTGATACTGCTCAAAAAAATAAAGATTTACAAATCTGGCTTTCAAAAGTGAATACAGATGTTATGGAACGTCCGACAAAAGAAGAACAAGAGCAATTGATTGCTCAATATAATCAGGAATATGCAGCGAAACAAAATGCAATAAGACAAGATTATAATTTGAAATTGCAACAAATTGATGCAAAAATTACTGCTATCATAGCAGAAGAAGCTAAAAAATTAGATTATGATTTTATTTTTGCAAAAGGTTCTTTGTTGTATGGTGGTGAAGATATAACTTTAAAAATTGCCGAATTGGTAAAATAATTTATTAAAAAAAAATAAGGGTTGAGTGATTAATTTTACTCAACCCTTTTTGTTGTATTTTTTTATTTAAACTTATTAATATTGTTATGTAAAATAGCAATTTTTTTTTACGATTTTTTTTAATGAATATATATGGAGGATATTTGGTGGATATTTCGAATAGTCCAAGTTTTGGTTCAATTAAAAATTCTATAAATTCATTTGATATTCAAACAACAAAAGGCAATTTGCATGTTTTTGAAGTAACAAAAAATACGAAAAATTACGATAAATTCGTGAAACAGGCAGATTTATTTGCGTATAAAAATATTGAAACTACTACAAAGAAAAATTTTATATCTAAATTAAAGAATTGTATAAAAATTTTAAAATCTCCAAGCAA
>JAZLGV010000021.1:0-7407 GCA_045616505.1 Candidatus Gastranaerophilaceae bacterium
CATTGAGGAATGGACAATCCAACTTAACTATTACCGTATCCAATTGGAAAGACGTGGTTTTAAAGTAGATAAGATGGAAATACAGATGTTAATCAGGGACTTCAGCACCCGCATAGCAGCAGAAAGGAATATAACCCAACCTGTTTATGTAATCTCTATTCCCAAAGTGGCAGATGAAGTAATTGAAAGTTATTTGGGAGATAAATTGAAGAAACTTAATTTTGCCATTAGGAATAATGTACTTCCGGAACATTGTGATGCCAAGGAGAATTGGGAGGGACGTAAATGTTTGGGTTATTGTTCCGTTGTGGAAAAATGTGATTTTGGCTGTATGCTGAAACGGCAGGAAGAAAGGAAAGTGGCATAGGAGGACAAATGACAGCAGAACAACTTAAAAAGATACTTAATATTGTATCGGAAGAGACACCAATCAGATGTACATTTAAATTCAGCAGTTGCAGTACAGGATATGGTGCAGTTATCAAAAGTGCCACAGTGGAATATGAACAGTCAGTTCCGCAAGTGGTCTTAAATATTGAAGAAAACGAGGAGGAAAAAGCAGCCATGCAGGAAGTGATGGCTGCTTAATTATTATTATGGCTACAAAAGACAAAGCAAAAGACTTGGCTTTAACCAAAGATATGGTGGAGGTAAGAATAGGGCAGTTACAGTCAACCCAATATGGATATTACGGTACATTGTTGCTTTACCAAAACCCCAATGCCACCTTTGAAGCATTGGATAAGATGTTCGGGACTATGGGATGGACAAGGGAACATGTTGCAGTAGGCAATGATATTTATTGCAAAATTACAGTCAAGGATGAAAAAGGTAATGCAATTTACCGTATGGATGTGGGCAGTGCGGGAGATTTTGAACCGGAAAAGTCACGGGCAACAGACGGGTTTAAGAGAGCTGCCATGAACTTTGTACCTGCATTCAGGGCATTGCGGAAAAGTCCTAAGATACGTATCAAGCTTAATGACAGTGAAGTTTATGAAGGGAAGAACGGGAAACTAAAATGTACAACCAATTTTATTGTATCTTCCCTTGCCTTTGATGAAACCAAAGGATGTTTTACAGATTTGGTCATTGTAGATGAGAACGGTAACAAACGCTGGGATTTGAAAGATAAAGCAATTAACAGCAAACCTATTCCGGAAAAAGAAGCAAAGACAGTAAAAACCACAAAGCCGAAAGCAACAGCAACCAGTACACCGACAAATGGTAATGTCTGTGCAGAATGTGGCAAAGACATAACATCAAAAGTATATTCCTTTAGCATGGACAGATACAAAAAGCCATTGTGTATGGATTGCCAGAAGAAAGCTTTGGCGGCTTGATTCCGTGATATTTGACAGGTAAATTAAAAAATATGCTTAAAATTCTATTTCCCAAAATTAAAAAAATCTTGATTTTGGGAAATAGAAAGCATATACTTTTATGTGAAAGGCAGGAGTATTATGAAACTTATTCGCAGGGACAGTTATTTGCAGAAAATGTTTAAGGCAGTTGGTACGCCGGATATAAAAGTTATTACAGGTGTAAGACGTTCCGGCAAATCAAAATTGTTGGAAGCATTCAAAAAAGAAATAAAAAAGGCTCATCCGTCTGCCAATATTATTCATATAAACTTTAACTTGCCGAAATATGACAGATTGTTGCAATATCAAGATTTGTATGATTATGTGGACAGTAAATACGTCACCCATGTCAGAAATTTTCTTTTAATAGATGAAATTCAGATGTGTGCAGGATTTGAAAAGGCAATAAATTGGTTACATGCCCAGGAAAAGTATGATATTTACATAACAGGGTCAAATGCTTTTCTCTTAAGTTCTGACTTGGCAACACTGTTTACCGGAAGAACATTTCAAATTAAAGTGTTCCCTTTTTCTTTTGCAGAATATTTGCAATATTATCCAACGAAAGACAAATACACCGCCTTGCAACAATATATGTATGACGGTGGAATGTCAGGTTCCTATGTGTACGGGGAACATGAAATGCGTTATGATTATCTTGGCTCTGTGTTTGATGCATTGATAGTTAGGGACATTAAGCAGAAATACAATATTCGGAATCCACAACTGATGAACAAATTGACAAGTTTTCTGATGGACAATATAGGCAATTTAAGTTCCTTGCACAATATTGAAAACAGTTTGAACAGCAAGGGGGAAAAGGTTAATTACCGGACTATCGGGAAATACATTGAGTATTTGTGCAACGCTTTTGCTTTTTATGCTGTACCAAGGTACGATGTATGCGGTAAAAAGTTCCTTAATTCCAGCGAGAAGTATTATTTAAGCGACCATGCTTTCCGATATGCAAAATTAGGAACTAAAAATATGGACTATGGGAGATGTATGGAAAATATTATTGCCATAGAACTGATGCGGCGTGGTTATGAAGTATATGTCGGTGTTCTTTACAAAAAAGAAATCGATTTTGTTGCAATCCGCCGTAATGAGAAAATCTATATTCAGGTCTGTGACAATTTACAGGATGAGAAAACACTGGAGAGGGAAGTTACCCCGTTGTTATGTATTAAAGATGCTTATCCCAAGATAATACTTTCACGTACTATGCATGATAATTACCAGTATGAGGGGGTACAGATTATAGATATTGCCAATTGGTTGGCAGAGGGATAGAAAAAAAATAATTTTATATTAGAAGTAGATAAAATGGGTAAGGGTGGTACAAAAGTATCACCCTTACTTTTAATTTAATCTCTCTATGTCCTTTATATTGGACATTTGCATAGTATATTGGACTTAATTTTAGTTCTAATATGTCATAATAATTAAAGGGTTTTAAATGATGTTTGAGGAAAAGTATAGGATTATTGGAGCTAAGATTGTCTATTACAGACATCTTAGGATGTTGACCCAACAACAGTTGGCTGATATGGCGGGGATCAGCAGGTCAAAGTTGAGCGATATTGAACACGGGAAGGCTACTACAACGTTGGAATTACTTTTTTCCATTTGTGATGTGTTGAATATCCCGTTTATCAAGTTGGTAGACGACACATAGAAATAGTAGTGTCGCAATTATTTATAACACTTAATAAGGAGGGGTTATTATGAAAGCTATCTGTACAAAAAGCAAAAACTCTCAATTTTTGAAAAGAGTTTTAGTTGGTGCGATGGTGGCACTAGTATGTTTATTTCTCACAGGGTGCGGGAAATCCTCAGAGTATGAAGCAGAGGAGAAAAATTTCAAGAGACTTTGTTTAGAAATCAAAGATTTGTGGAACGAGCATGTTGAAGCTGGTGATCCGTGTGATGTGTATCATCCATTTAAAACTAAGGTGCGTAAACTTCAATCAAGGTATTTTGATAGTGTAGCAAAATTGCGGGAAATCGCATACACAAATCAAAATAAAGATGATATTAAAGCATTTGATACCGAATTCCCAGACGGTAAAAAATCAGTAACAATTGGATCCGAGTTATATTCTATGGTAGACATTACCAAAAGCACTTATCATAATCATAAGTATTACTGTGGATTTTAATATTTAAAGCGAGGATGATTAATTTTATTATGTTAAATGGAGTTGGTGTAAAACAAATTATAATTTACAGCAAAATGATCTTATTTGGATTAAGTTGTATTTTATTGTCTGGGTGTGGAACAATGTCAAGTGATGAAGCAATAAAAGATATAAAGCATTTTAGATCTCCATCTTTTTGTTATCTAACTGCTCACAATATGACAAATTCAAAAATACGTGGTGTCCCATATATAAAATATGATGATCAGTTAAAGGAAATAAATGAGAGTATTAAAATAGCAGAGGGTAATATTAAACATCTTAAAGAAAATATGTCTGAATATAAAAAAGTAAATGATAAAAATGGAAACAACATTTATGCATATGCATATAATTTTCTTTGGGAAAATGAAGCTGAACTTGGATATTATAAAACATTAAAAAAGCGTTTACTTTTGAGAAAAGAACCTTTAGATGAATATGAAGTATCTTATGACAACAATTGGTATAATCCGAAATATCAGCGCAGTTTAATTTCAATATTAAGTTTTGAGGCTGAAAAAAAAGGAGAGCCGTATGGTCAAAATAATCCTTTTTGGTCAATAAATCCTCGTGATGGTGAATATACAAGGGCTCGTATTATACCTTTTCAAAAAACTAAATTTTTAGTAAGTGTCTGTGAATGTTCAATTGAATACGAAAACGATTATACAATAATTTCCCTTGTTGTAAGGATAAAGAATATAGGGACTGAACCTTATAGAATGGCTTATGACGGAATGCGTTTAGATAAGCCTGATATTAGGTTGGTGCTTACAAATAGAGAATTTGCTCCTGATGAAAATTCTTTTAATATGAATCTATTTTTTGATAGAAAACATTTGTATGGAAAAAATGAGGATAAAGAATATTTAAATCCAAATGAGGAAATTTTTATTTATGATAAAGCGTTTAAGGTTCCCTATTATTTAAATAAGACAGATGTAATTCAGTTGGAGTTTTATTGTTCTTCTGTATTTAGAAATGATAATCATATCACATTGGATGCAATTCCATACTATAAACAGGATTATGCGATAATCTGCAGCCCAAGGATTTTGTCTAATCAATATAATGTGGATAAACCTGTCTATAAAAAGTACATTCCAATGAAATTTTTATTAGATGATAAAGAATTCCCTATGGTTTATACAGGAGATCGTTATGCAGGTGGTGAAGCAACGGAAATATATTTAGCATTGCCAACGTTACAAGTATTAAACTACGACAAAAATTATAGAGATGGTTATGATTTTCATGCTTATTTTAATGTAATTTCCAAGTCTGGCGATATTGAGACATATAACTTAAAATTTGAATATGACAAAACTGGTAATAAATTAGAAACTGTTTTAGATTTGGGGGAAAATGAAATGCCAGGAGTTGCACCATTGTTAAATCTTAAATATCATCCTCACGTAAAAAATGTTGGTAAAATTATTCGGGATATTTATCGATTTGAAAAATTAGATCAAGAAAGAAAAGAAAAGGAAGGAAAAAAGAAATGAAAAAACTTATTGTTGTACTTGTAGTTGTATTATGTTCGTGGTTAGGTTTTAGTTGCTATGCTGAAAATTTAGATTTGACAAATATGTCTAAAATTGATGCTGCCAATGTTATTGATAACCATACTTGTATGGAATATGATATTTTGGAATTAAGTAAGCAACCAAATTTGGAGGATGTTATCGCAAAGCTTCGTGAAAACGATTTATATCTTCGCAATGTTAAAGTACCGAATATTCCGGAGGTAAAAAAATGTAGGGCAAATGCTATTGCACTTATTGAATCGAAATTAGGTGAGGCAAAAATATTACAGAAATATAAAGATTTTAATGGTAGTATTCCTGATGAGATTATCAATGAACAACGGATTAAATTTGACAATATTAGATACTATTATGGATTTGGTTATTATGCAACGTATTGGATGGTAACTAAAAATGAAACAAAATATAAAAGTATTCTTGAGGATTTAAGTAAAAATAGAGAAGAGTATAAAAAGAAATTTGTGGCAACTGATTTTGATTTAGAAAAAAGAAAAAATGGAGTAAATGTATTTTTAACTGAAAGTAAAAAAATTGGAGAATTTAAAACATATATACCATCGAGTTTCTTATTAGATGATAAGGAATTCCCAATCGTTAATACATCCGATGGACTTTATTTAGCATTACCTACTGTGTCATTAGCATATAACGATAAAATTGGTAATTCATTAGAATATTATGCAAATTTGGATATTATGGGGAAAAATGCGTTGCATCATTTGGTTGTATATATATCATATGATTCTTTAGAAAATAAAATTACATCTTTTGATCTAATTCGTGCATCTGATGATTTTTCGTTAGATCTTCAAACTATAGATAATATTAGTAAAATAATATACGATATTTATAATTTACAAAGTTTTCAAAATCCTAAAAGACAAAATGGTTAAATTTGATGGGGGAGGGTTGATAAATGTTTAATTGCATAAAAAATCTTTTTCTTGCATGGTTGTTTTTAGTATTGATATCTAATTTAGTTGGAATAGTATTTGATTATTGGACGCCGTATAATGAGCTAGTAGGTGTTGGAAGAGTTATTCTCAATACGATTTTGAATTGAGTTTTATTATAAAAATTGCATATTATAAATAAGAGCAGGTATTTCTACCTGCTCTTATTTTATTGCAGAAAGGATGTGGTTTTAACGGAAGTGTTGACAGGGATTTTGATATTTATTGCAGGACATATCTTAATATTCCTTATTGATGATTTCATAACTGACATGCAAGAAAGGGAGAAAGGAGTTAGGAAGTGAAATCAAAAAACTTTTATTACATCACAGATTGCGGTGAAAGGGTTTATTTGACGGATTGGCAGGCTGAAGAAATCTACAGGCAAAAGGAAGCATATTATAAAGCAGAGGATTTATTGCAGACCATTAGGGATGAATTTCCGGACAACAAACAGTTGACGGCTTTAACATCTGAGGATTTGTTGAATTATGTTGATAAATTGGAGCATTATCTCGAAATGTGTCTCAGTATGGACGGATACTGGGAATGTTGCAGAACAATTATAGAAGATCGTGTTTTAAAAGATTTAGAGGGTAAGTTACAGATTTAAGTTTATTGACATACGTATTAATACGTGTTATTATTTTAAACAGAGGTGAGAGAAATTAAACTTTCCGAACTAGTAAAATTATTAAAACAATATGGCTTTTATCCAGAACGTGAGGGTGGAAGACATACATTATATTATAATGATAAAACACATCAAAGGGTGGCGGTACCTAGGCATGCAAAAGAAATACCAACAGGTACAGCTGAATCAATTTTAAAAAGTTGTAGAATTAAGAAAGGTTGATAAATATGAAGTATTTTTATCCGGCAGTTTTTAAAAAATCAAAACAAGGTTATGAGGTTATTTTCCCTGATGTTGAAGGATGTATTACAAGCGGAAAAACGTTAGAGGAGGCATTATTAAATGCTGAAGACGCACTTAGCTTGTTCTTATGGGATATGGAAGAAAAGAAAGATGAAGTCCCGCAAGCATCACAATTGGACGCTATTAAATGTAAAAAGAATGAATTTGTAAATCTTATTCCTGCTGACACAATGGAATACAGAAGGTTGTATGATAATAAAGCCGTAAAAAAGACCCTATCTATTCCACGTTGGTTGGACACTTTGGCTCAACGAAGCAATATCAATTTTTCTAATGTTTTACAAAAAGGGTTAATGCGTGAATTGAACTGTTAATACAGATAAAATTAAAAAAGCAAGGCAGAGAACAACAATTTGTTCTCTGCCTTTTTATTATGCACTTCAGTGTGTAAAACAATTCGCTTTGCGAATTGTTTTATGAAAA
>JAZLGV010000022.1:0-13829 GCA_045616505.1 Candidatus Gastranaerophilaceae bacterium
CCGACCTCACCCTTATCAGGGGTGCGCTCTAACCACCTGAGCTAGCGGCCCTTAATTTCGGTACAAATATAGCCTATCATGGACATAATTGAATTGCAAGCAAATCTTTATGATTTACTCTTATTCAACAACTCTTGCCGGAAAACCATTTCTTCTTAGGTCATTTGCTATATCTTCAGCCTTTTCTCTTGAAGAAAAAGTACCTATTTGCAAAGTATATGAACTACCCAAATTTTTAACAAACGGACTTACGTTCATGCCTGAATCAACCAAAATATCTTTAGCAACTTTTGCTTTTTCCATTGAATCATATCTTCCGACATAAACTTTTGAAATATGAGTATATTCAGATTGTGCAGAAGTATTATAATCTCTTGCACTTGGTTTTGGAGCAGAAGTTGCATGGTTATATGCAGGCATTACTGGCTCTTCTTCCACTGTATCAGATTTTGCATTACTTGGGAGTTTCATTTTTTCTTCTGAAACTTTGTCGTCATACTGAATCATTTTTGCTTTTTTCTCAGCCTCTGCAACTTTTGAAACACCTGCTGAATTATCGTCTTGTTGTATCATTTTTAGACGATCATCAATAAATCTTTTTACACCCAAACCTGTTTCTTTTGGTTCCATTTCAGAATTAGAGCCTATTGAAACATCAACATCTGGTGATAAACTTTTTGCAACTAAAGAAAACAACAACAATGTTATAAAAAATGTTGTTACAAATAAAACCATGCGTTTATTTGGATTTGAATCTTTTTTCTTTTTATATCTTTCGTAACTTAAATAATCTGGAGTTTTCATATTTTCAATTACCTTCCACTTACTTTAGTACTTGCCATAACAATATCTTCTACTTCTTCGCTAAATCTTGTCATGACTTTTTCAGCAAAATCTTTTACATCTAATCCTTTTATAGAATTTAATTCAGCAGCACTTACAGGTGCTCCTGTTGCATCAATATTCAAGCCTGTATGAATCAAAATTGATGTAATACTTTTTGTTGCGATAGAAACGCTTAATTTTTTGCCATCTATAAACAAATCGTCACCGCTTCTTACAACTTTTACATTATAATCTTGCTCTAAAACTTCTTTGATAGTAGTTATCAACAATCTTTGTCTAAATACACCTTGAACTAAATCGACATTAAAATTTTCAAAAATAAAATTCAACATTAATTTTGAATAAATTGGTTCGTTATTGATAACATCTTCTATATCAACCATTTCAGTAAGATTAACTTCACACTCACCAACAAATGCAACAATAGCATCGCCTTGAATTTTTTGTGTTTTATAAATCCAATGTGGTGCTAATTCCAAACCAGTGTATTTTATATTTTCTTCAATAAATTTTGTTTTCATTATTACATATCACCTAAAAAAGTTGGGCTATTAAATTATCACAACCATTTTGTAACAAAGCTCTTTTCAACCTTACGCACGACTCACATTTTCCACAATGTTTACTTTCGGCCGAATAACAACTTCTTATCAAATGAATTGGTGCTTGCAATTCAATTGCTTTTCTTACTATACCACCCTTGTTTAAATTTATCAATGGGGCTACAACTTGTGGTTTTACATTTGTTGAGAATTTAAAATTTTCATTAATTTTATCTATGAAATTTTGAGAATTATCAGAAAAAGTTGCAGCTTCTTCCTCATTTGCACCCATAATTATATATTCATACCCAAAAGAATCTGCATAAGCAGCTGCTATATTCAAAAAAACAGAATTTCTATTTGGCACCCAAACTTGCATACAAGAATTTAATGCTTTTTCTTCCAAATCCAAATCTTTTTCATCAACACTTGGAACTTCTTTATCTGAAACAAGTGATGTTTTTGTAATTTCTTTCAACCAATCTAATTTTATCAATTTATGTTCTACTTTATAAAATTCGCAAATTTTCTTTGCAGCAGAAACTTCTTGGAATAAAGATTTTTGCCCATAATCAAACGTCAATGCAAGTTCTACATCATAATTATTCTTCGCATCAGCTAATGCAACCAAGGAATCTAAACCACCTGACATCAAAACTATTGCCTTTGACATTCTACTCATCCTCACAATCTTCATATTCAGTTATCAAATCTTTCGCTTCTTCTTTCAAAAATTCTGAATACTCTGAACTTTCAATAACTTCATCCAATATTTCTCTACCTAAAAGATTATAAAGAGCAATCAAAGCATTTTTCTTAACTTCGTCATCATAATCATTTAACATTTTTTTTATCATTGGCAAAGCTTTTGGACTTTCAGACTCCATCAAAACCTCAATGGCATTAATTCTTATTGTCGGAGAATCATCTTTTAAAGCATGTTCCATTGCTCTTATAACCTTATCATCAGAAGAATGGAATTTGCCTAAAACTTCGATTATACGTTCTTTCAAAAACGAAAACTTATCCATAAACCCTTTTTTAGATTCAAGAATTTTTACCAACGGCTCTATCGCTCTTATATCACCTAACATACCAAGTGCAACGGCGGCAGATTCTCTTACATAAACCGATTTTTCTTCTTCATCACCCACAATGTCAATCAATGGTGAAACAGCGTATTTATCACCAACACGACCTAAAGAATCAGCACATGCCAAACGTAATTTATAATTTTCACTTTTATCATTCAAAGAATATAAAAGAGGTGTAACAACAGACGTATCTTTAAAATTTGCAAGTTCTTTTGCACACATAATGCGAAGATTTAGCGAATTTCCCCTATCTAAAAACAAATCCAATATAGGAGAAATGGAACTTTTATCTCTAAATCTATCAATGCAACGAACCAAATACATCAACAAATCTTGATTTTTTGCAACAGCTAAAAAATGATTATAAATCAAAACCAATTCGGAATTTGTATAGTTTTCTGCAAGACAATCTATGCTGTATTCTATATCTTGAACTGACTTATCAGATAAAATATAGCAATCCTCTACAAGTTTATCAAAATCTATTGCATTTTCGTCTGACATCACAAACCTTTCATCGCTAGAGTACAATAAATATGATATTTTTACAAGTTTTAAAGATGACTTTACACAAACAAAATTTTGTAATAAAATTGTGGTATGGAAAATTTAAATAAATATATTGAACACACTTTATTGAAACAAGATGCATCTGTAAAAGATTTTGAAAAACTTTTTGCAGAAGCAAAAGAACACAAATTCTTAGGAGTTTGCGTAAATCCTGCAAGAGTTAAATTAGCAGCAGAAGCTCTAAAAGGCACAGATGTAAAAATCGTTACTGTTGTAGGTTTTCCTTTAGGAGCATCAATTCCTGAAGCAAAAGCTTTTGAAGCTGAACAAGCTATCAAAGATGGAGCAGATGAAATTGACATGGTTATCAATGTTGGTCTTATCAAAGACAAAAACTTTGAAGCCGTACAACACGACATAGAAGTTGTAAAAAAATCTTGTAAAGACAAAAAATTAAAAGTGATTCTTGAAACAGATTTACTAACAAAAGAAGAAATCAAACAAGCTTGTGAAATTTGTGTAAAAGCAAAAGCTGATTTAGTAAAAACATCAACAGGTTTTGTAAAAGGTGGTGTTGGAGCTAAAGTTGAAGATGTTGAAATAATGTATAATACAGTATCTTCTCACGGGCTTGAGGTAAAAGCTTCAGGCGGAATAAAAGACAAGCAAAAAGCTCTTGATTTAATCAAAGCAGGAGCAACAAGACTTGGTACAAGTTCTGGAGTAGCGATTGTAAGCTAAAATAAAACAAATTTTATATTTTTTAAAAAGGCAAGAATTTTGAAATCAAAATTCTTGCCTTTTTTCTTTTTAACAGACTCAATTTTGTGATAAAATACTAATGCGTAATATATTACAAGGGTTTTTCAAATGGGTGATGAAGACAAGCAGTTTGATGCGACCCCCAGAAAACTAGAACAAGCAAGAAAAGAAGGACAAGTTGTAAAATCAAAAGATTTTTCAACTGCACTTGCTATGCTTATTGTTTTTACAGTTATTAATGCCCTTTCACCTTTTATTTGGGATCAAATAAGCCGACTATTTGTCCTTTGTTATGAACAAATCCCTAATGCCCATTTATCGGAGATTGGAACAAACTATATTTGGACAATCACAATTATTGCAGCAGTTTTAATGATTGCTCCAATTCTTTTTGTAGCTTGGCTAATTGCAATACTTGCAGATTTTATTCAAGTTGGACCTCTTGTTACAATGACTCCATTAATGCCTAAAATCGACAAACTTAACCCTACAAAATATTTTAAACAATTCATGGATGTAAAAATATTTTTTGAACTTGGTAAAAACATTTTAAAAGTTATCATTTTAGGTTACGTTGGTTGGCTTGTATATTCAGAACATTTACCAGCAATTCTTCAACTTGCTTCAATCGACAACAACTTTGCAGTTTTAATTGAATTTGGTAAATTAATCGTTGAATTTGTATTTAAAGCATGTATCGTTTTCTTTGCAATAGCAGCAGCAGACTACGGAATGGTAAAATGGAAATTTTTGAAAGACCAAAAGATGTCCTTCAAAGAAATTAAAGATGAATACAAAAACACAGAAGGCGACCCGAACGTAAAAGGTCAATTACGTCAAAGACGTATGCAAATGTTACAAAAAAGTGCAATGGATGCGGTAGAAACCGCAGATTTTGTTGTAAGAAACCCTATTCATATTGCCTGTGCGCTTAAATATGATGCAAAAGAAAATGATTCACCTATACTTGTTGCAAAAGGAACAGAGCTTATCGCAAAAAAAATTATAAAAATTGCAGAAGACCACAATGTCCCAGTAATTGATAATCCACCAGTTGCAAGAGCATTGTTTAGAATGGTTGAAATTAACCAGCAAATCCCGCCAGATTTGTATAAAGCAGTAGCAGAAATTTTACTTTTTGTTTATCGCTTGAAAAATAATCAAAATCAAGGTAGAATAGAAAACGAAGATAAAGAAAAATAAAAAGCATGCAAGAAAGTACCAAAATTAAAGAATATCTAGATATAATTCAAAAGGTAGCGAAAGTAGAACATCACCGTATCCCTTCGCACATGATTGAGTACGAAGAATTGGTGAGCATCGGTATTATTGCAATCCAAACAATGATTAAAAATAAAACCGAAGAACAACTACAAAATTACAACGCTGCCTATATTGGAACTGCTGTACGTTGGGCTATCAGAAATGAACTTCGTAACAGATACAAATGGTACACATTAAAACATACAAAAAATGAAGAAGATGCAGAAGGTATAGAAGGCGGCGAAAGCGAAGAAGGGTTAGAAGTAAGCCCAGGAAAAGTTAGAGAAGCTATCTACGAAACTATTTTATCTATCGATAGTCTTGCTGCTGCAAACTCTGACAACGATTCACCTTTTGATTTTATAAAAGACATGTCAGCACTTCCTGATGAAAAAGCAGAAATTTCTGAAATGGGTAGAATGATTAGAGAAGCTATTTCTACTCTTCCACAAAAAGACAGAACTATTGTTGAATACAGATTTTACAGAAACATGCAAGTAAAAGAAATTGCACAACAAGTTGGTCTTTCTTCATCAAGAATAACAAGAATTGTTCAAAGTGCTTTAAATAGCATTAGAGAATATCTGCAATCAAAAGAACAATTTGGGTATTAGACTATATAACACTTTTTAGTGTTGATATTGTGTTTGGATGGTGTACAACAATTACGTTTGCACCTGCAGCACTTATTGCTGACGCAGTAGTAATTTCAAACATCATTGAACGCTCTTTAAAATCCCCATAATTTTTGTCGTAAGAATCAGATTTAGTTTCTTTTGCTTTTAATGCTTCATCACCAACAAATGCAATTAAAGGCATATTTAACATTTCATCACCTTCTTGAGCGGCAAGTTTTATACGTTCAATCACGCTATAACCATATTCTAAACCATATCCCAAACCACCCATATCAGTATCGATTAAAATTCTATTTATATCCATTCCGATATCTCTAACTAAAATATTCATTTCTTTAGCCAAATTAATATCAATCGGAGTTCTTATAACTAATATATGATTACCTTTAATAACTGATGGAACAATTAATTTATAAGTATTTTCATCAACAAAAGAAATAATAGCTTCTCTATCAAGCACATCTGTTAAAGCAGGAAGCAAAACCGTATCAACTTCTTTGTTATTTGCACCCTGAATCATTAAAGGCTTAGTGACATATTTTAAAAGAGATATTAAAAGTTTTTTAGATTTTTCAACATCATCATTTAAAGATGGAGTTTCTTCTAAATTAAATTTTAAATTTAAAATATCACAATCTGTTGCATTTGCAGATTTTACAATTTCTTCAATATTTTCAGAATTATAAAAATCTTTAACAATATGCGAAGATTTTGAAAAATCAAAAACATTCACAGTTAATGCAAAAATCGGTTTTGATAAAGAACCGATTTTTGTATTATTAATAACTAAATTATCTAATTTTATACTTTTTATAGTTTCCACTATTGTTGATTACCTCTTTCTGCAAGAATTTTATCCATATAATTTGCAAAATCTTTTTCATCAAGAGTTTCTTGTTCCAACAACATTCTTGAAATATATTCAAGCATATCTCTGTTTTGTTCTAATAAATTTTTAGCATTTGTATAACATTCATCAACAATGCGTTTTACTTCTTTATCAATATCAGAAGCAATTTCTTCTGAATAATCTCTTGAATGACCAAAATCACGTCCCATAAATACGTGTTCTTGGCTCTTTCCGTATGCCATATTACCTAATTTTTCTGACATACCGTAAGCTGTAACCATTTTTCTTGCAGTTGCTGAAACTTTTTCTAAATCATTTGAAGCCCCTGTTGTAATCGCATCAGGACCATAAACTATTTCTTCTGCTACACGACCACCCAAAGTCATTGTAATTTGGTCTAGCAACTGATCTTTTCTCATTGTTAAATGGTCTTTTTCAGGTAATGTCATTGTAATACCTAAAGCCATACCTCTTGGAATAATTGAAACTTTATGAAGAGGGTCACAATTTTTAAGAAGTTTTGCCAATAAAGCGTGACCAACTTCGTGATATGCAGTATTTTCTTTTTCTTCATCAGATATAATTCTACTTTTCTTTTCTGGACCTGCCATAACTTTATCTGATGCTTCTTCTAAATCACTCATTTCAATTTTTTGTTTATTATGACGAGCTGCTAATAAAGCTGCTTCATTTAACAAGTTTTGCAAATCTGCACCAGTAAATCCCGGAGTACGTTTTGCAATAATTTTTAAATCAATTTCTTCAGCTAATGGTTTGTTTTTAGCATGAACATTCAAAATTTGTTCTCTACCTAAAATATCAGGTCTGTTAATAATAATTTGTCTATCAAAACGTCCTGGTCTTAATAATGCGTTATCCAAAATATCAGGTCTGTTTGTAGCAGCAATAACAATGATATTTGTATTTTCATCAAAACCATCCATTTCAACTAATAATTGGTTTAATGTTTGTTCTCTTTCATCGTGACCGCCACCTAAACCAGCACCACGTTGTCTGCCGACAGCATCAATTTCATCAATGAATATAATGCAAGGTTGATGTTTTTTAGCTTGTTCAAATAAATCTCTAACACGGCTAGCACCAACACCAACAAACATTTCAACAAAGTCAGAACCTGAAATAGAGAAAAAAGGAACACTTGCTTCTCCTGCAACTGCTTTTGCCATTAAGGTTTTACCAGTACCTGGAACACCAACAAGCAAAACACCTTTCGGAATTTTTGCACCTAATTTAATATATTTTTCGCCATTTTTCAAGAAATCTACAATTTCTTCAAGCTCTTGACGTTCTTCATCAATACCTGCAACATCTTTAAATGTAACTTTCACTTTGTTATCAAGCATCATTTTAGCTTTACTTTTACCAAAAGACATTGCTTGAGTTCCACCTGCTTGCAAACCTTTTATCATAATAATAAAAAATACAATTATCAAAATTGGTAAAATCAAAGAACCAATTGTTGCTAACCACTGAGAAGATTCGCTTGGCTTTTTAACACTTACATTTACATTTGCATTTTCTAATTTTGAAATAAGAGCAGAATCATCAGGAGTCAAAACTTTAAATTGAACAATTGGAGTTTGTTGTTCATTATAAAATATTGAAGTAGCTGTATTTACATTCTTTTTAACTTCTGTTTTAGGTTGATTTTTTGGTATCGCAATCAATGCAGAATTTTCTTTATCGATTTCAACACTCTTAATCTCACCTGCAGCAAGTTTTTGCATAAATTGAGTATAAGATATATCTTTTGTTGATGTGTTTGGACCTGCCATTAACATAGAAACGAATGCTAATATCATTATCCCCAAAATCACATACATACCTGCTGATTGGCTCTTATTCATAATTTACCTCTTTTTATTACTCTACTCTTACTTACTTTCACTTTCTATCGGCTTTTCACCTAATTTTGAAAGTGCATTTATTTCATTTATTGAAAACTTATTATTTTCTGACATTATCTCAGGAACATAATCATTTATCACTAACATTTTATTCAATTCTTTACTTAATGTAGAAAAATCAATGCTTACATTTCCAACAGTAACATTTTCTCTACTCTTGATGAATAAATTTATCATCATCAAAATATTAAGTAAAGCACTTTCGTCTAAATGACCACTTTCCAAATCGTCCATAACTTCCATTAAATATGGATAAGTATCCTTACCTTCACTATTATTCAAGACTTCAAATTGATGTTTTACTTCAGCTGACTCAAAATCTGAACTAATAATCTTCAAATAATAATTAGAATATTTATCTATTGAAGAAACGATATCTCGCATTGTTTGATACTTTGCAACTTTATAAAAATACTTTTTAAAATTATTATACAATGCTGTTTTATTTAGCAAACCTTCGTCAATTCTTGTTGTAAGAAAATCATTCAAAAAGTTTTCAAACACATTTAATTCAGAATATTTTTCAACAATATCTTCCCACTTATCACCTGCGATTGCATCTTGTTGCTTAATAAAATCAAAAATTAGATTTAATTGAGAATCTTCTTTTATACCATTTAATGCTTGGTACAATTCTCTTACTGAAATTTCTGATTTTTTAGTAAGCACTACCATAAATTGCATCTGTGAAACGAATTTAAACAATGCACTCGGATTAACTTTATCATTTGTTATTTTATTTAAAAATTCATTATAAGCAGAAAAGATATTGCTTGATTTTTCATCTTCCGACAAATAGATATCATTTACTATTTTATCAAAAATTTCGGCATCTTTCCCTTTTAGTTGAAGTTTTGGAGAATTGTTACTTATAAGATACCTTGAAAAAATTTTATCGCCGGCTTCTTTATTTACAGCAGTTGAACCAACACAACTTTTACACAAAGCCAACAATAAAAGATTAATCGTCGTAAGCCTTTGCAATCCATCTACTATCGAATAAATTTCACCTGTTTTTTCAAAAATCAAAATTCCTGAAAAAATAGGTGAATCAGGAGAATTAGACATTAATTCTTCAAAATACTCTTTTGCATTTTCTTTGCCATAATTGTAATCAGCAGAAAATCCTGGAGATACAAAACGTAATCCAGTTTTTAACAAATCTGCAACATTTATTATTGAAGTATTCATCTAATCTACTACCCTCAACATATTTATATTCTAACATAAAAGGCAAAAGTTGTTCAATTTTATTAGAAAACTCTTGCCTTTTATTTCAAACTATTTACAATACAAAAATGCAATTATAAAGTTAAAACATAACCGCCATTTTCAGCATTTTGCAAAACATCGCCACCGATTTTTGTTCTCAAATTTTTAATATATTTATATACATAATCTCTTGGCAAACCTAACAAAGATGCTAAATCTTTTGCATAAACAATTTTTCCTTGTTGTTGTGAAAAATAATCAAACACCATTTGTTCACGTTCTGTTAATGCTTTTGAAAAAGTCATTTTAACTTTGTTCTTAACTGAAATTTCTTCTTTTTGTTCTTTAACCTCTACCTGTTTAGCAGCCTTCTTTTCTTGCTTTTTCGCAATTTCACGTTTTGCAACGGTTTCTTTTTTTATTTCTTTTTCTCTTTCAAAAGCTTTATTTGCAATTGAATTTAATCTTTCAACTTTTGAAATTGAAGAATCTTCAATTCTTGTAACAACAGGTTGATCGTGCATAACAATATCAACCAAATCATTTGTTTGTTTATCTTCTTCTATTAATTTTCCTAATCTTGCAGCGTACTCTTCCAATGTAATCTTCTCTAATGATCTTCTCCATTGTTTTACTTCTTCTTTGCTCAAGTATTCTGGCATTATTATTTATCTCCTTGACTGACTAATTTACGATAAAACCATCCGCAAGATATAATGTAACATAAAACTTTTTTAACTGAACCAAAATGTTGCATAACGTAAATTTTTTTTATTTATTTTTACAAAATTAATATATTTTTTTTTATGGCTTTTATAGGCTATAATTGAAATATGCAGAAATTTGAAATTTTCAACAAATTTAATAACGCAGTGTTAGTAATCAATAAAAACTTAGAAATTACTTACACAAACAAAGTATTTGATAGAACATTTGGCAAATTTTCTTCCTTTGAAAATTTTTGCCACCTTCTTTCATTTGATACTTGTATGCTTGAAAGCGATAATGTTGAAATGTATTCACCAATATATCAAGCCGCAAAATCTCCTCACAATTTCTTTTCTTGCGCAACTTTTCAAACTTCTGAAAAAAAATTATATTTTAACATTACATCTATTAAGAAAAAAAATTACACTATTATCACACTTGATGACACGACAACGCAACACGAATTAGAGATATTAAAAGAAGAATACAAAAAAATATCAAATAAAGTCGAAGAACTATCAAATACAAACCAAAACTTGATAAAAGTACAACAAGAAGCACAAACTCAAGCGCTAAAAATGGCTCTTATTAATAAAATTTCAACATCAATGAGAGAATCAATTGCTCTTTCAAAAATCATTTCTTCTACTATTCAACAACTATCAAATATTTTCGGTGCTACAAAAATATATTATGCATCTGCATTTGAAAACCAATTTAAAATAGAACAAATCAATAAAGAATACAGTTCTGAACAAGGACAAATTATTGAATTTGATTATCAAACACAAGAAAGAATATTAAAAAAAGAAATCATAATTTCTCATTGTATAAAAGAACACTCAAAAGCTGAAAGTTTAAAAAAAGCTATTTGCAGAATTATTGTTCCAATATATTATGGCACGGAACACAAAGGGATTATAGTAATACTTATTTCAAAGCCAAGAGAACTCACAGACGAAGTAAATGTACTTGAAAACGTATCAACCCAACTTGCAAACGCAATTAACCAAGCTGAATTATATGAAAAAGATTTAAAAACCGTAAACGAACTTAAAAAAACATTGAAAGAATTGAAAGAAACACAAATTCAACTTATCAATTCTGAAAAAATGGCTTCTTTAGGTCAATTAATCGCAGGTGTAGCTCACGAAATAAACACACCTCTTGCGTCTATCAACGCCAATAACGGTATGATAGCAAAACTTATCAAAAAAATTGATAATCCAGATTTGCAAGAAATGATAAACAGTATAAATTTAATAGATAAAGAAGCTGTTTCTAGAATTAGTAATATTGTTAAATCTTTGAAAAAATTTGTACGTCTTGACGAAGCCGAATTACAAGAAGCTGATATCAACAAAGAAATAGATTTAACACTTGATATTATTAGACACGAAACAAAAAACAAAGCAGAAATTATAAAAAATTACGGCGATATTCCAATGATAAAATGTTATCCAAATATGCTAAACCAAGTATTTATGAACATTTTAGTGAACGCTTGCCAAAGCATAGAAAAAAAAGGAACAATTACAATTTCAACTTCTTTTCAAGACAATTCTCTATTTGTCAGCATTAAAGATAGCGGAAAAGGAATAAAGCAAGAACTAATTGAAAAGATATTTCAACCTGGATACACAACAAAACAAGTTGGAATTGGAACAGGCTTAGGACTTGCTATTTCAGAAAAAATAATCGAAAAGCACAACGGAAAAATCACAGTGACAAGTGAAGAAAATATAGGTACTGAATTTACTATTACTATCCCTAGTTAGTAATACTTGTTAAATAAATGTTACATTTACACTCTTAAATAACAGTATTTTTGAGATTTTTAAAAAAACAAACACTATGTTTATAACAAATAATATAAGTAATGTAAGCATTTTTTCAAAAAATATGTTATAGTTATAATATAAAGTGTGAAACATACCCTTAATACATCAATCGACTCCGTATGTAACAAAACTTTATAAAATTTTAAAAAAAAGTAAATTTTTACATCAGAATTTTCTTTATAAAAGAGTGTAGTGAATTTATTTAGTAGTGTCGGAGGAAAGATACTTATGACAATTAGTGTGAACGGTAAGAAAAAACAAGTTAAAAAAACATTTGATGAATTATTGATGGACTTGAGAACAAATAATTCTGAAAAAGTTAGATATAACGCAGCTCGTATGCTTGGTGAAATGGGCGACTCAAAAGCAGTTGAACCATTAATTGAAGTATTGAGATATGACAAAAATGGTTCAGTTCGTTTATATGCAGCTCGTGCATTGGGCGAATTGGGTGATTCAAAAGCAACTACTCACTTAATTGATTCATTAAGAAATGATAGAAACGTAGATGTAAGAGTTCGTGCAGCTCGTGCATTAGGTAGATTGGGTGGCGAAATCGTTGTTGAACCATTAGTTGAAGCATTGAACGATGAAAACCCACAAGTTTGTATCACTTCAACAGACGCTCTAATTGAAATTGGTGATGTAGCAACAGATGCTTTGATTGCATCTTTGGATCACGAAAAAGTTAATGTTCGTTGCGATGCAACTCGTGCATTGGGCGAAATTGGAAACAAAAAAGCAGTTGATAAAGTTATCAATATGTTATATGACGAATGGGTAAACGTTAGAATTTATGCAGTTACTTCATTAGGTAAATTGAACGATACAAAAGCAGTTCCAGCATTGATTGACGTTATGAAAAACCACAAAGAAAACGAATTAGTAAGAGCTGGTGCAGCAGCAGCTTTGGGTGTACTAAGAGACCAAAGAGCTTTGTTACCACTAAGAGAATTAATTATGGAAGCTGAAGAACTTGGTGAACTTGAAGATACAGCTTTGAAATCATTCAAAAAAATTATGGCAGCTAACTGGCAATCAATCCCAGGAGCAGCTCCTCAAAAGAAACCAGCTACTGTATAATTAATTCAAAAAATAAATTCACAAATAAAAAAGGTTCAATTTTTAAATTGAACCTTTTTTGTTGATTAAAAATATTAATTTAATTTCCATGAATTTACCTTTATTTTAAATTTTTCTTTAATCTGTTTCATATTCAGATTGTAAATCATCATACTTCCATTCAAGAATTAAATTTTTTAATTTTAATAAACGTACATTTTCAGGTTGATATTTTTCACAGATTTCGATTATACTATCATAATCTTCTATGACATATTGATTATAAGTATTTAACATATTATCTGCACTATTTAAGTTATCATTTACAATTTCATCTTCTATATGTTCAAGGTCTTTTTTTATTTCTGACATTGTGCTATCTGAAACATTTGTTTCTGAACAAAATTTCAATAAAAATTCTTTATATTTTGCATAATCCAAACCATCATATTTTTTATCAAAATAATCTTCTAATAAAGCATCTACATAAAAAATTGCAAGTAAATCTTCGGTTGTATATGAAAAACAACTTACTAAACTTATTTGATTATCTCTTCGTAAATTCATTAATTT
>JAZLGV010000023.1:0-19198 GCA_045616505.1 Candidatus Gastranaerophilaceae bacterium
GCAGATTTTGAAGCGCCTGCTGTGTAAACTGGTGTTTCATCAGCTAAAGCGTATTTGTTTCTATCTAAATATGCTTTTCTAACGCTACTTGGCATATTCATCATATTATCAACAGTTTTGAAACCTTGATTGAAGTTTTCCATCATTGTTGCATAACCTGACATTTGAGCTGCAACTGGTGATGGTAATATTGCAGGGTTATAGATATCAAAACTATTATTTGATGAACCACCTACACCTGTTCCAAATCTTGTAAATGTTATTTCCCCTTCAGTTGGGTCATAAGTCGCATTATATTTATATATTGGTGAATATTTAAGACCTGTCAAATTACCTGAAACTTTATCTTTCAACAATCCTTTTGTTGTTTCATCAATAAATAATGGCATTGTAATTTCATCGTCATTTGAAACAGATAACAATTTGATGTCTGCGATTTTTAATGTCCCAGGGTATTCTGGGGTTATGTCTAAATTTGCGATTTGTAATGTATCTATCAAGCCATTTGCTAAATCAGCATCAAGCATCAAGTTGTTTTGGTTTAATAGTGATAAATTATTAATGTTCAAAGTTCCAATTGAACCATTTTGCATATTCAAAGTTGAGTTATCAAGAGTAAAATTATTAATAGGTGCTAAACGTGTTGATTCAACTGCTGCCGCACCTAAATTTAATGTAGCATTTTCAATTACATTAAGAGGAGTTTCACCACTTAAACTAGCTATTGAGCCATTAAATGTAACTGTTGCCTTATCTCCAATTAGAACTATATTCTCGTCGTTGCCGTTACAATTCAAATCCCCATTTACAGTTAATTTTGAATCAACAGTAACATATATTTCTTTTGTAGTTATACTTCCGTTTATTTCAACATTACTACCATTAATGTTTACGCGTTCTACAGTCAAATTTGTATTTAATATTGAATTTCCACTATCGATAAACGCTAAATAATCTTCTATAACAGTAGAGTCATTATTCAAAAGAATACTACCACCGTTTTGGACAATTATATGGTTTGAGTTTAAGTTAGCATTAGAAGTAAGTTTTGCGTTATCTATTAATAATCTTTCGAAATTTGAATTACCATTCAATACAACATTACTACCATTTTTAATATCGGTTGTAGTAGATGTTAATTTTTTGTTTGCAGTGAAGTTTGTACCACTCACATTTAATATTCTTTGATTAAAGTCTCCGTTTGCGAAGACATTCCCGCCAAAGATATTTGTTTCACCTGTACCATCTACTTTTTTAAGGTTTATTGTACCTGCCGAAGGAAGCAATGCAGGCATTCCATTAAGATTTAATGTTCCATCATTATACACAGAATCTGTATTAGCATCAGATTCACTACCTACAAAATTAATAGTACCATTATTTATAAAACTTATTATACCGCCAGCATTATAAATCGCACCACCTTTTGCAGAATCTGAACCTGTAGCGCTCACTGTATTTCCTGAGAATGTTATATTTCTACCACTCTGAGTAGATATTATTATTTCCCCCTCATTATAGATAGCGCCACCTAAAGCAGAACCTCTACCTGTGGCAATTGCAGAGTTTTCAGAAAATGACATGTCTTCAGTTTCTGCAGATATTGTCATTTTTTCACCACTGTTATAAAAATTATAAATAGCACCACCTTTTGCATCTGTATCAGTTGCAGCATTAACATAGTTTTCTTCAAATTTGCTATTAATAAGATTAATATTTCCATTGTTATAAATAGCACCGCCATTTTCAGTAGCAGAGTTTGAATAAAATTCACCAGATATACTTCCTATTGTTGCTCCACTATCATTATAAATAGCACCACCATCTTTTTGAGCTTGGTTTTGTGTAAAGACAGCTCTATTAATCCCATTTTCTGTTATATTTCCTGCGATGCTTGTGATTGTACCCTTATTATAAATCGCACCACCAATACCACCTGTTGTGTTTATTGCGTTAACTTTAAAGTCTCCATTTATTGCGTTTATAGTGCCTTCATTGTAAATAACACCACCTTTTGTTTCAGTGGTAACTTTAAAATCTGCCAATAAAATATTTTTAAGAGTCAAATTTCCTGAACCAGTAATGTTAAATCTGTTATTATTATTGGTATATTCAGGGCTTAGTACTGCATTACCACCATATAAAGTTCTATCATCTGAAAGAGAAACACCAGTAATTGTTAATTCTCTTTCTATAGGACTTAATGCATCAGTTCCAAAGTAAATACTTCTTGTAACATTTATATCGTTAACTGAACTATTTACTGCAGCTTGAAAATCATCCCAATTGCTTACATCTTCTGCAAATGCAGGAGTTGCTAATGCTCCTAATACAATAGCTGAAACTAGTAATTTATTTTTCATTTTTATTTCCTTGCTTTAAAAATCAACTAACACGATTTGTTTAGTATAGCATAAATAGGCTTTTATATCTTTTTTTTTTCTTAATCTTAATATAATTAAATCTTTATAGTTTTTTCAAAACTTTTTCTAAACGATTAATCATTTTTTGTGTTGTTCCAATTCCGCACAAAAGCATTACTGATTTTTCGTTTGCTTTTTCATCTTCAATCCCTTGTTCATAAAGTTTTGCAGACAATTCTTCTCCAGAAAGTCCCTCTTTTTTTATTAAAATTTTTAGTGGGTCGTTTGAATTGCAAAATTCAACGGTTTTTACATTTTGTTTTAAGTTATTGATAAGGTTTACAAGTCTTTTTATTTCTTGTTTTCCTTTTGAACTATTTAAATAATTTATGTTTTTTTCAATACTTGCAAGTAAAGGATAAGATGGGCTTGTTGTTTGAATTTTATTGAAAGCTTCTTTTACAGAAAATATTGTATTGTTGTGCAAAAGTGCAGTCGGATTAAGTCCACCTGCTGTTTTGTGTAGTGATTGGATTACAAAATCCGCACCTTGAAAAATTGCACTTGTCGGCAAATCTTCGCTGAATGGATAAAGAGCGCCGTGTGCTTCATCTGCGATTAAGTAAGTATTGTGTTTTTCACAAAGTTTTTTGAGTTCTGAAATGTCAGAAACAAACCCCTCGTAGGTTGGTGAAGTTACAATAATCGCTTTTGCTTCTTTTAAGTCGTTTTCGATTTCATTTATATTGATTTTTTCAGGAACATTCCAAGTTTTATTTATTTCCATATCATAAAATATTGGAGTGCAACCTGCTAGTTCAACTGCGTTTTTGTGGCAAGGGTGTGCGTTTTTCCATATCAAAACTTTATCATCTTTTTTGCAACAAGTTAAAACGGCTGTAATTACACCGCTTGTAGAACCGTTTGTTAAATAAATTGTTTCTTTTGTATTATAAATTTTTGCCGCATTTTTTTGAGATATTTCAAGTGCTTCTGTTGGATTATAAGCATCTGTTTCTGAAATGTCGTATGCGTAAAAATGTTTGAATTTATGAAAAATAGCTTTTTTTTGAGAATGTGATGGAGTTGTAAAAAGAATTTTTTTGCAAGTTTTTTTTATTGTTTGAATAAGATTATTGTTCATTTATTTATGTTCCTAGTGCTATAAATTCTTCTTTGTTTTTCATCATTGTTTCTGTAAAATCTTTTACTAGTTGTGTTGAAAAATGTTCTTCGTTATCGTTTGATAGTTTATCAAGTGCTTCTTCAAAAGTTAATTTAGAACGATAAGCTCTGTTTGAAATCAAACTGTCAAATGTGTCTGCGATGGCGATAATTTGCGAATTAAAAGGTATATCTTCGCCTTTTAGTCCATAAGGATACCCTGAACCATCATATTTTTCGTGATGATATTTTATGATTTCTACAATATCTTTTAGTTGTTTGATGTCTTCTAATATTTTTATTCCGTATTCAACGTGTTTTTTTATTTTTGTTTCTTCTTCGGGGGTAAGAGTTTCAGTTTTATTTATTATGTGTTCAGGGACACCAATCATACCAATATCGTGAAGAAGTCCAGCAAGTTCAAGTTTGCTGATTTCTGTGCGTGGTAAATCATAATGTTTTGCAAGTTTTAAAGCACAAAATGCAACTCTTTTACTTTTACCAAGTGTAAAATGGTCTTTTGCTTCTAAAGAATTAACAATGGCGTTAATTGTACCTGTAAACAAACCTTTTAATTCAAAGATTAAATTATCATTTTCATTTTTTAATTTTCGATAATCACAAGCTGATTCTATAATTATTTCTAAATCAGAAGGTTCCCAAGGTTTTTTTACATATTTGAAAATTTTACCTTCGTTGATTGCGTTTATTAATATATTTGCATCTGAATATGCCGTAATCAAAAGTCTTATACAGTCAGGTTTTATTTCATAACTTTTTGCAAGAAATTCAACACCATCCATTTCTTCCATTTTGTGGTCTGACAAAATTATATCAAAGTCGTTTGTTTTAAGTATCTCTAACGCTTCAAGTGGAGATGTTGTTTTTGTAATGTTGTAATTTCTTCTTAGCGTTCTATAAAGAAGTGCTAAATTATCTACTTCATCATCAACTATTAGTAAGTTAATTTTATCTTCCAAATTAGTTTTCCTTAACTTCTTCCATTACTATCGGAATACTGATTGTGAATTTTGTACCTTTGCCAACTTCACTTTCAAGCTCGATTTTTCCATTATGTCTTTGAATTACTTTGTAACTTATAGACATTCCTAATCCTGTACCAGAACCTACTGGTTTAGTTGTAAAGAACGGATCAAAAATTTTATTTTTTTGTTCCTCATTCATTCCACAACCATTATCAGATATTTCTATTATAACATTTTTTTCTTTTTTATAAAGTTTTATTGTAATTGTTCCTTTTTCTTTTATTGCATAGCAAGAATTATCTAAAATGTTCATAAATACTTGATTTAATTGTCCGCCATAACCTTCTACAAGAGGTAAGTTTTCTTCATATTCTTTTACAATTTCAACTTTTGATTTTAGTTTGTTATGTAGAATATTTAATGTTGTTTCAATTTCTTTTGGTAAATCAATTTTATTTACAACCATTTCGTCAAGTCTTGAGAAGTTTTTTAGGTCTAAAATGATATTTTTAGTACGTTCAGTTCCCTCATGACAACTTTGTATAAGCATTGGTAAATCTTCTTTTAAGAAATCAAGTTCAATATCTTCTTTTAGTTGTTTTATTTTTTCTTTGTTTTCTTCACTCAAATTTTCTTCCATTGATTCGTAAAGCTCAATAAGTTGCACAAGAGCATTTGAGTAGTTTTTTAAGTGTGGCATATTTCCGTGTATAAAATTAATCGGATTGTTGATTTCGTGAGTAATACCTGCAACAAGTTCTCCTAAAGAACGCATTTTTTCACTATGAACCATCATTGCTTGAGTGTTTTTTAGTTCTGTATTTGCAAGCTCAAGTTCTTTTGTTCTTTCTTTTACCTTTTTATCCAAATCATTGTATAAAGATTCTAAATTTTCTGCCATATTGTTATATGTTTCAGTAAGTTCGTTGATTTCGTAATATTGAGTTTGTTTTTTAAATCTGTATTTTAAATTTCCTGTGGCAAGTTCTTTTGCCCCATCAACAAGCTCGATTAAAGGCTTTATAATTATTCTTGTTAAAAAATATGATGCAATAATACCAAATGCTAAAAAGAATAATACTAAATATTGAACAATGTTTTTGAAGGTCATTAAAATCTCAGTTGGATTACCATCAAATTCAATTAATCTTTGGACAAAACCAAGTGAAAATATTGCAATTCCAAGAGTGGCTGTTGCAACCAATACGCTTGTTGTAAAAGCTATTGCAGTACCAATTTTTGCATTTTTTTTAGAAAGATTTTTATTCATTGATGTTTGTGTTTCCTTCCGCACTAATATCTATAGGTGTATTTGGCATTTCCATTGCCATTTTGTATTTTTTTGCTGTGATTTTTTTTCTTTTTGGGGCATCAAGTATCATTCCCATAACCCAACCTAAACTGCCGAGAGCAATTACGGCAGGGATGACTTTTTTTAATGCTCCTAATACTGTGTAATAATTTATAGACATACTGTTAAACAAAGATAGTCCACCACATGCAAGTATAGTGAAACTTGAAAATATTGCAGCTAACCTAACTCTTTTAGTAATTGCCATTTTTCTTACCTTTTGTTGTATTCAATGTCTTTTCTTAAACAGTATTGAATGATTCTCATTCTGTCAGGATACGAAATTTCAACTAATTTTCCTGCTGTTGTGTAGTTATTTTTTTCATCCTTTTCAATTTTTATTGGCTCAAAATAACCTTCGATATTTTCTCCACCTGCAAGTGGAATACTAATTTGGTATTTTTTATCAATATCTAAAGTTTTTTTCGTTTTTAATTTTAGACCACCTGCTGCTAAATCGACTGATTCTGCAGAAATTTTACTTTTTGCTAATTTTAATTCAATTGGTTCTACAAATTTAATTCTGGTAAAAGTTCTACGTTGTAAAAATCTATGTCTTCTAGGTTTTAAAACAACGATTTTTTTACCTTCTATTTTGGCAATAGAAGAATTGAAATATAATGTACCGTGTTTAGTTTGAGAATAAAATTCTAAAACTCTCTGTACAATTAAACCTTCAGGTTCTTTAATTAATTCTATAACGAAACTATTATTCAAAATGTCTGTTATAACACCTTTGTTAGAGTTTTCTATTTTTGCTGGTACTATACAAAATTCTTGTCCCATGTTTAATAGTTCATTCATGTTCTATTACCCTTTCTTATTTTATTTTAGATGGAAATGCTTTTATAATTCCAATAGATTTTGCTTTCACATTACTACATACTTCATTATACGACATAACTGTAATTTTTGGATACGTTCTTTCGATGAGTTTTCTAAAAGCAATTCTTATTGGAGAAGAACATAATATTACAGGTTGGTTTCCTGTTGAAGATATAGCTCTTTCAAGTTCTGTGTTTATGCTATCAATTAATCTTCTTGTGAATTCAGGTTCAAGAGTAAGGTTTTGACCATCTGGGCTAACACCTTGTGCAATAATGTTTTCTACTCCAGGGTCTATTGTTATTGCTAATAATTCTCCTGTATCTGCTAAATTTTGTTTGCAAATTGTTCTTGCAAGAGCTTTTCTTACTTGTTCTGTTAAAAAGTCTGGAGTCTTTCCTATTTTTATTTGAATACTTAATGTTTCTAATATAGTTTTCAAATCTCTAACAGGAACATTTTCTCTTAATAAGTTTTGAAGAACTTGTTGAACATCTGATGTTGTTAAATCTTTCATTAAATCTGCAACATAATCTTCTGATACTTCTTTTTTAAGGTTGTTTATTAATTGTTGAACGTCTGAACGAGAAAGAATTTCTGCAGCATTTTTCTTTATAACTTCTGTGATATGAGTAGATACAACTGCAGAAGGGTTTACAACAGTATAATCGTAGGCTTCTGCAAGGTCTTTGTCTTTTTCTTCAATCCAAATTGCAGGAAGTCCGAAAGCTGGTTCTATTGCGTTGATACCTTGAATTTTTCCATCGTTGATGCCAGTAGAGTTCATCGCCAAACTTCTGTCCGGATAAACAATACCGTTTTCTATTGGCACACCTTTTAATTTTATTTGATAAGAGTTTGGTGACAATTGAAGGTTATCTCTAACTCTTATTGAAGGAAGAATAATACCAAGTTCAAGAGCTGTTTGTCTTCTTATTTGGGCAATTCTTTCTAACAAGTCACCACCTTCTTTTGCATTAAGTAGTGGTACTAATCTATATCCAATTTCAATTTCAATTGCTTCAACATTAAGAAGTTCCATAACACTTTCTTTTGTTGCTTTTTTCTTTCTTTTTCCAAGTTTTTCGGCTTTTTCTTGTTCTTCTTTTCTTTGAATTTCTTGTATTTTTTCTTTGTCTTTTTCTTGTTTTTTGTTAAATGCCAAAAAACCAATCACAGCACCTATTAGTGTAAAAGGTAAAGTTGGCATGCCAGGAATTAAACCCATAAATACAAGTAAACCAGAAACTACACCTAAAACTCTTGGGTCAGAAAACATTTCTTTGACCAAATCTTGGCTAAGAGAAGTTTCTTTTCCAGATGCTCTTGAAATAATCAAACCAGTTGCGGTAGATATTAAAAGTGCAGGAATTTGAGATACAAGACCATCCCCAACTGTTAAAATAGTGTATGTTGAAGCTGCGGTCATAGCATCCATTTTTAATTGCCACATCCCGATTATGAAACCGCCAACAATATTAATAACGGTGATAATGATACCCGCTGTTGCATCACCTTTTACAAACTTAGAAGCACCATCCATAGTACCGTAAAAATCAATTTCTTGATTAATTTTAGATCTTCTTTTTTTTGCTTCTGTTTCGTCTATTAACCCAGCGTTTAAGTCTGCATCAATACTCATTTGTTTACCAGGTAAACTATCCAAAGTAAATCTTGCAGATACTTCTGCAACTCTGCCTGCACCACCTGTAATAACCATAAAGTTGATGATTACAAGGATGAAAAATATTACAAAACCTACAACGTAGTTTCCACCGACAACGAATTGTCCAAAAGAATCAATTACGTTTCCGGCATTTCCTGTAAGTAAGATTAGTCTTGTTGAACTTACGTTTAACCCTAGTCTTAATAGAGTTGCAATAAGCAAAACTGTTGGGAAAGATGAGTAATCAAGCGGTTCTTTTGTGTATAAACAAACTAGAAGTATAATAACAGCAAAAGAAATATTTATTGTTAATAAAAAGTCTAGGATATGTGGTGGAATAGGCAAGACCATCATTGCAACGATGGTAACTAAACCAATTGCAAGTGCAATATCATTATTCTTTAATAGTTTAGAAAGTTTGCTAACTTCCACTTATCTTATTTCCCCCCATTATTTTCATGATTTGCTTTGTAAACGTGAGCTAATACTTCCGCAACAGCAACAAACATTTCTGTTGGTATTATACCATCAAGTGGAACTAATTTGTATAGTTGTCTTGCAAGAGGTGGATTTTCTACAATTGGAACTTTGTTTTCAATTGCTATTTCTCTTATCTTAAATGCAACAAAATCAATACCTTTGGCTACAACTATAGGTGCTGGTGCAGTAAGTTTATCATATTTTAAAGCAACTGCATAATGTGTCGGATTTGTTACAACAACATTTGCTTCTGCAATTTGAGAAAACATTTTTTGTCTTGCTATTTTCATTTGCATAGCTTTAATTTTAGCTTTAACTTCAGGGTCCCCTTCTGTTTGTTTGTATTCGTCTTTGATTTCTTGTTTAGACATTTTCATTGACTTGTCAAATTCGTAGTCTTGATATTTTTTATCTAAAAATCCTATTATAAGCATTGCAAGACAAATATTTGTTATCATTTGAGTTAATACAGAACCAATTACTCCAAATGCAGTTTCGGTGCTTTGCCCAAGCAATCCGATAAGTTCATCTATTCTTCCGTTTACAGCAGAAAAACCACAGAAGAAAACGATTGCAAGTTTAAGCAATGATTTTGCAAATTCTACTAAATTTCTTGTTTCAACAGGATTAAGTGTTCTTTTGGCATTTTGAAGAATTTTGGAAGGTGAAAGGTTGTCTAATTTGGGTTTTATTTTTTCAAGAGCAAAAACGTGTCCTACTTGAAATCTCATAACAAGTATTCCAACAATACAAAGCACTACGAAAAAGGGCATTAAAATTTTTGAGCATGTGCTGATGTAAGGAAGAAAAATAGACAGAATGTCATCTGTACTTATGTCTTTCGGGTTAAGGTTTGTAAAACACCAGTACATAATCGAGTGTATTTCTTTTAGGATTGAGCCGGAAAAAGCAAAAAGCAAAGCCATGCCAATAGAAATCATTATGGCAGCACTTAAATCCTGACTTTTGGATATGTTCCCCTTTTCTCTTTCTTTGCTCAGTTTTCGGGGAGTGGCTTTTTCAGTTTTTTCGTTAGCTTGTCCCAATTTTTATTAACCCCCTAGTATTGTTATTATACCAGTTAAATATTTTTCAAAAATGCTTTTTATAGTTGTATAAAGTTGAGGAAGAAGCATCGAAAGTAAACCTAAGCCTATCCAGATTTTTACAGGTAGCGCAACTGTAAAGATGTTCATTCTAGGCATCATTTTTGCAGTAAAACCAAGTAAAATATCGGAAATTAGCAAAACTGAAAATAATGGTAGCGCAATCGTAAAACCTATTGTAAATATTTGGCTTGTTACTTGAATGAAATTATGTGTAAAATGTGGTGCTAAAATTACTTGATAGCTTGGTGGAAAAATTTCAAATGTTTTATAAATTGCTGCAAATAAAAATCCAAAAGCGTTTATTGAAAGAAATATCATTGAAATAATAAGAGTGTACGCTTGTCCAAGAACAGGAGATGTATCACCAGTTGCAGGGTTCATTGCTTGTGCTGCTGTCAATCCCATTTGCATTGATACAAGTTCAGCGGCGATTTCAGTGGCTACAAAAACTATGTTTGCGATAAAACCTATTGAATAGCCGATTATAAATTCTTTTATAAGAACGAATGAAAGTTCTGGTATTGTTGTTGGTGTCGGAAAAGTTAGTTGGTGCATAAGTATTGGGAATAAAAGAAATGCAACCGTTGCCATAAACCAAGTTTTTATTTGCACCGGAATAGGAAAAGTAGATAAAAGCGGTGCACTTTTTGCAAACCCACTAAGTCTAGTGAAAATTATTACAAAAATTATTAAATTTCTAGGTGATAAAAGCGTTAGTAAATCCATTTTGCACCTTTATAAAAGATTTGGAATGAAGTTAAACATTTCCTTCACCGATGAAACAAATACATTCAACATCCAAGGCATAAGGATTATTATTGTAAAAACCCCTGCGATGATTTTTGGTACAAATGTAAGAGTTGATTCTTGAATTTGTGTGATAGTTTGAAAAATGCTGACAATTAACCCTACAACGATACTGACTATCATTACAGGAGCTGAAAGCTCTAGGATGAGCATAAATACATTTTGCATTAATTCTATAACTAAATCTTGTGACATTTTATATTAATCCTATTTTTATGTGGCAAATCCCTCTATCAGAGATTTAACAATTAAATACCATCCATCAACCATTACAAATAATACAAGTTTAAATGGTAGTGCAATCATTGTTGGTGGCAAGAATAACATCCCCATTGATACCAAGATACTTGATACTACAATATCTATAACCAAAAATGGTAAAAATATTACGAAACCAATTTTGAAAGCGGTGTTAAGTTCGCTTAAAATGAAAGATGGAATAAGTACAAATGTTGGTACATCATCTTTGTTTTTTGGTCTTTCAATTTTTGAAATTTTAACAAATAGAGCAAGGTTTTTTTCATCAGTTTGTTTGAACATAAATTCTCTAACTGGTTTTATACCTCTGTCTAGTGCTGCTTGTTGAGTGATTTGATTTTTCATGTATGGTTGAAGAGCTGTTTCGTTTATTTTGTTGATAGTCGGTGTCATTATAAAGAATGTTAAAATTAAAGCAAGCCCTGTTAAAACTTGGCTCGGAGGTAATGTTGAAACCCCAATTGCTTGTCTTGTGATTGCAAGTACGATGATTATTCTAATGAAAGCTGTTGTCATAATTAGAATACTTGGTGCAAGAGTAAGGATTGTTAACCAAATCATGATTTGTAAGCCTTGAGAAAAATCTTGAGGCGTATTAACAGGTTTTAATCCTATGTTTATATTTGGAAATGCCATTTCTGCTCCAGCCATAGGTGCGAATATCATAATTGCACACATAGAAATGAGCAAAAGTCCCCAAAGTCTTTTATTCATTATTTCTTTTATCTCCTCAACATACTATTTGTTGTTTATATAGTATCATTTTTTTTTGTTGAGTTCTAATTCTTAAACAAACTTAAAGTTTTAAACCTTCGTAAATTCTTAAATAATTCCAATAACTTCTATATACCTTTTTAAGATAGTTTTGTGTTTCACCGTAAGGAATTTGTTCTACAAAATCATCTACGTCATAATAAGACAAATTGTTTCTCCATCTTCCAATAGAGCCAATTCCTCCATTATAAGCAAGAACTGCATATACATCTTGATTAGATAAATTTTTCTTTAGGTTTGCAAAATATAAATTTCCAAGTTTGATGTTTGTTTCAGGATTGTATAATAATTCAACAGTCGGAAAAGCGATACCTGCATTTCTTGCTGTTTCTTGAGCTGTCGCAGGCATCAACTGCATTAGCCCTCTTGCTCCCACTGCACTTTTTGCTTCAGGATTAAAATAACTTTCTTCTCGGATTATTGCCATAATCAAAGTTGGGTCGTTTCCGTATTTTTCGCAAGAAGCATTAATTATATCTATATAATGAAGTGGATATACTAATCTCCATCTTAAATCGTTTTTGTTTGGTTTAACTTCAAGTTTATCCATTGCATCTCTTGCAATTCTTGCCGAACCTGAAAAATCGCCTTGCATATATAACAACCAACTTTTTATAAATTGATCATCGCCATATAATACATTTATTAATCCGTAATCTTTTACTTTTGTTAATTCTTGAATGATGTCATTGTTTTCGTCTTTGTAAGGGAAAACAACAGGTTTTGGAGTTAAGTTTACAATGTTTATGTATCGATATTTATTAATATTTAAATAAGCATGCAAAGTGTAATAATCATCGGGATATTCGTGCATTAATTTTTTGTAGTAATTTCTAGCAGCATCATAATTTCTTGTTCTTTCATTTATTTTTGCAAGCCAAAATATTACTTTTGTTGATGATTTTACATTTTTAAATTTTGTAAGATGTGTTTTTCCAAGTCTTTTAGCTTCATCATAATTTTGAGTTTTTATTTTGTCATAAAAAACATTGGCAAGTGCATCTGCGCTAAATTGTCCGTTCGGATATTTATATATTAAAGTGTTATAACAAGCGATTTGATTTTCAGTCGGTAAGTTGTTGCAATTTTTGTAAATTAAGTAATCATATCCTGCTTGTTTGTTTGAGATACTTAACAAATATGATATTGCAAGTCTTTTGTTGTCGCTTATTTTTAAATAAATATCAATAGCGTCATAGATGGCTTTGTTTTGTTCTTCTTTGTCGAAATCTTCGTTAATTGCAATATTATTTTGTGCTAAACCTTTTACTCCCATTTCGGTGAATAATTTAGCTTTTTGATAATTTTTTAGTTTATATGCATTTTTAACAATATACGGCCAAGAAATATCTTGATTTGTAAGTTTTAAGAATTTTTCTGATTTATCATATTGACCGTTTTCTTGATAAATTTTTGCGATTAATAAATTATCTTCGCAGTTTAAGTTTGTACCTAAACCAACCCACTTATCAACTGCATTTAATGCGAATTTTCCTGTAGGAGCTTCTTTTAGATATGTTTTGTAAGCTGATATTGCGTTTCTTTTTAATTTCTCTTTTTTTCTCTCGTTTTTAATTTTTTCAAGATTTTGAGTTTCAATTAATGCAATATAATAATTTGAAGCAATAGCATATTCTGTATCAGGCGCTTTGTGTATTACTTGTTTAAACTCTTTTAGTGCCTTTTTTTTCTTGTCAGAATTGTAATAAAGTTGAGCTTTTAAATATCTTGCTCTAAGTGTGATTTTAGAATGAGGATATTTTTTTATAAGTTCTTTGTATTTTGCTTCTTCAGCTTTTTTATCTTCAAGTTTGTTTGCGCATGCTGCTTGTCTATATATTGCGGCAGGTTTAAGTTTTGAAAATCTTGAAACTTTACCAAAAACATGGTATGCCTCAGAGTAGCTGCCTATATTGAATTTTTCAAGTGCTTCTGTGTATCGCTTGTAATTTTTTGATTCTGGCATGTGTTTTGTCAGACTAATTCCAAGTGAAAATAAAAATAAGACAGCTAATACAATTATTATTAATTTTTGATTTGATAATATATACTCTTTCATAAATCAAGTTTTATTATAACAAAGAATATAGTCAAACGTAAACATATCGATAATGTTTTTAAAAGTTTTATGCGTTAAATTTTCTTATTATGAGAGAGTTTAAGCCTATTGTAAAGATTAAGGAAAAGAAGTTTTATAACACAAAGGTTCTTATAAAAAATTATGTGATTTCTCCAGATGTCAAAATACTATGCATGGAGGATACCCATAATTTAAAAAAATGAGAAAATTTAATTGAGATTAGGGAAATGAGGATTTTTTAAATGAATATTTCAGCTTTGTTGGCTGTATTTTTAAGTATCGTGGCTGTGGTATCAATTCAGGCATTTGAAGGTGGCTCTATTTCAATGTTGATTCAGCCAGTTGCTTTTATAATTGTAATAGGTGGAACTTTTTGTGCTGCTATATTGAATTTTAATTTTGACGTATTAAAAACAGCAATAGAAAACGCAAAAAGTGTATTCAAAAAAGATGATAAGCATGCTTTGGCAGTTGTTGATGATGTTGTTCAACTTTCAGTTTTAGCAAGAAAGCATGGGCTTTTTTCTTTACAATCAACCTTGCCAGAGCTAAGTGATTCTTTTTTAGCAAGAGCAATGCAACTTGCAATTGATATGAATAATCCTCAGATGTTATATGATATTTTAGCTCCAGAAATTGCGTATGAAGAAGAGGAAGAACTTGCAAGTTCTCGTGTTTTTGAGGCTTTAGGCGGATATGCTCCGACTTTTGGTGTTGTAGGTGCAGTTTTAGGACTAATTCAGGTTATGTCAAATATTTCTGATTTGACGTTGCTTGGGCATGGGATTGCAACTGCTTTTGTTGCTACATTGTATGGTGTTGGCTTTGCGAATTTGATTTTGCTTCCTATTGCTGGAAATTTGAAACAAAAAACAAGAGAAAAGATTTTGTTGAAAGAAGTTACTTTGCAAGGTGTAATGTCTATTGTTATGCAAGAAAATCCTGCAATAATCGAAGAAAAACTTGTTGCGTATTTAAGATTTCATAACAAGAGGGTTTAAATATGAAGCAAGATTATTATTCAAATTCAAAAGATTATATAAATCGCTGGGTTGTTTCTTATGCCGATTTTGTAACGATGTTGCTTGCTTTGTTTATGGTAATGTTTTCAATTTCGCAAATTGATAATAAACGTTTAGAAGAGTTTAATCAAAAGATGCAACAAATTTTTATCGAGCAGGGATTTGATAATGTTACGAAATCTCAACACAAAAAAAGAATAGAAAATATAGAAAAATTATTGGAAAATAATATTTCAAGAAAATCTGCAATAAATTTTGTAGAGTCAGATAAAGGTGTTATAATAAGGTTAAACGACAAGTTGTTATTTGATGAAGGTAAAGCAGATATAAAACCTGAAGCATATAAAACTTTAAATGAAATTGTAACAGTATTAACAAAATTAGATAATCCTGTTATAATAGAAGGGCATACAGATTCTGTGCCTATAAAAAATAAACAGTTTCCTTCAAATTGGGAATTGTCCACAACAAGGGCTACGAATATAATTGCCTACCTTTTAAAAACTCAAAAGATTTCACCAAAAAGGTTATCAGCAGTTGGTTATGGTGAATATATGCCAATAGCGAGTAATACAACAAGTAGTGGAAGAATTGCAAATAGAAGAGTAGATATAATAGTGTTAGAAAAATAATTTAATTGGAGATTATAAAATGGCAAAACCAGATCAAGATGCAAACCAAAATCCAGAAGGTGGAAACGCAAAAAAAGGCGGTGGCGTTGATTCAAATATGAAAGTTATAGTAATCAATTTGGTTACTACAATTCTTATATGTGTTTTATTCTTGAGTGTAAACTATGTTTTGCAATCAAGTTTATTAAATAACAAAATGGCACAACTTTCTCAACCTGCAAAGGATGAATCAGAAGATGTCTCTGAAGCAGAAGATGAAATTCAAAAAGGTATAATTGTAGATTTAGGCGATTTTGTTCTTAATTTAAGTGATGTAGGTACAAGAAGATATTTGAAAGTTAATGTATCTCTTGAAGTTTCAAATAGTCAAAAAGATTTAGAAGCAGCAGCAGAACCTGCAAAAGAAGGTGGTCATGGTGGTCACGGCGAAAGTGCAGCTCCTGCCGCAAATCCTGTTGAAACAGAAATGGCAGCTTATAAAGCCGCATTAAGAGATGCTGTTTTAACTGTTTTGTCTAGCAAAACATCAGTTGAACTTTCAACTGTTGCAGGTAAAGAACTTGCAAAAGAACAAATTACTGAAGCTGTAAATGGTATATTTGCAGGTGAAAGAGATGTTATAAGAGTAAGTTTTGGTCAATTTATAATTCAATAAAAAGGCGATAATAGGACATGGGGAATAGTAGAAATTCATCATTAGGCGATTCTCATAGCGGTGCAAATAGCATTCTATCAGGCGAAAATGGTGAAGAAGATTATAAAAAAGGTTATAAGCTATATAACTTCAGAAGACCGGATAAATTTTCCAAAGATCATTTAAGAGCTTTGCAAGATTTGCATAGAGAATTTTCACGTCAGATTTCTCTTGTTCTTACTGCTTATTTGCGTATGCATATAGAAATAGATGTTGTATCAACTGACCAACTTACATACGATGAATTTATTCGTTCAATGCCTTCTCCTATTACAATCGGTATATTTGAACTTAATCCATTACCAGGACAAATTTTGTTCGGTGTAAGTTTTGAAGTTCTTTCTTGTATTGTAGATAGAATGTTAGGTGGTGTTGGTTTAAGTGAAAATAAACAAAGAGAATTAACTGATATTGAAGAATCTTTGGCGAAGAAAGTTATCGAAAAAACAGTTAAAACTTTGGAAGCTGCTTGGTCTACAATAATTCCTGTTCAAGGTTCTGTTGTAGGTTTGGATAACAGTTATCAAATGATTCAAGTTGCAACAACTGGTGAAATTGTTGCTTTGATTACTTTTGAAGTTCAAATCGCAGGTAAATATTTCGGTTTGATTAGTTTGTGTTTCCCTTATCCAGTATTAGAAAACGTGTTGGGTAATTTAAGTACACAACATATTTTCCAAGCAAAAGGTATTGTTGCTACAACAGAAGAACGTCAAAAAATGATTCAAAAATTGAATACTTCAATGGTTGATTTAAGTGTATTTTTAGGTGCTTGTGATTTAACATTGGATGATTTTTTGGATATAAAAGAAGGCGATATTTTAAAATTAAATAATAAACTTCAAGATGATTTGATTGTTGAAGTGAACAAAGAAAAGAAATTTTTCGCAAGACCTGGGACTTTGAAAAAGAATGTCTGTGTTAAAATTACAGATAGATATGACCCAATGGTAGAATCATTAAGGGATTATGAGTAAATAACATTAAGAAAGGTTTTTTAAATGCCAGATAAAAATTCAAATGATGAAAATATAGAAAATGAAGCATTAGCTCAAGAATTTGCCGATTTTGTAGAAGATACTTCTACTGACTCTGTAAAAGTTCCTGAAACAGAAGCTGCTGCATCAGATTTGAGTATGGATATGGATGTTGTAGAAGATACATCAGCATCTGATGAATGTCAATCAGGTATTCCTATCGCAGGTGTTGCAGTTCCAGAAGGTAGTGATGCTATGAATTTGGATATGGAAGAGGCATCAGTAGAAACTCCTGTTTTTGAAACAGTTGAAAGTGAGTCAGTTCAAGATTCACCTGTAGAAGAAAGTTCGGTTTCATCAGATATTTTTGAAAATATGGAGCAAGAGGCAGAAAGTGTAGCTTCTGCAAGTGTTCAAGAGGAAGCTCAAAGTGCAGAAGATGGAACTGTTACAGTTCAACCTGTTCAATTTGCATCATTTGAAGAAAAACAAAACCCAGAAACAGAAGCAAATAAAAATTTAGATATTTTAATGGATATTAAACTTCAATTGACAGTAGAACTTGGAAGAACTGAACTTCCTGTAAAAAATGTTTTGGAATTAACAAGAGGTTCAATTGTTGAGTTACAAAAAGTCGCTGGTGAACCTGTTGAACTATTTGCAAATGGTAAATTGGTTGCAACAGGTGAAGTTGTTGTTATTGAAGATAATTTTGGTTTAAGAATTACAAGTATTACTGATCCGAAAGACAGGATTAAAGGTTTATAGTATGAGTATTGGAAAACCTTGTGATGTAAAAGATAGAATAATTTTAGCTCTTGATACGAGTGATTTTGAAGAAGCTAAATCTTGGGTTTTAGAGTTGAAAGATTATGTTGGATATTTTAAAGTTGGTATGCAACTTGTTACAGGTTCAGGCATGAATGTTTTTAAAGAGTTGCATAATTTGGGTGTTAAGACTTATTGCGATTTTAAATTTCATGATATTCCAACAACTGTTTCTCAATCTTGCGAAAATTTGATTAAGGAAGATATAAATTTCTTTAATATTCATTTGCAAGGTGGCTCAAGAATGGTTAAAGCGGCAACAAAAACTTCAAGAGAAATTGCTCAAAAGTTGGGTAAAGAAAATCCGACAATTTTGGGTGTTACACTTTTATCAAGTTTTGGACAAAGAACTTTGACAGAAGAACTTTGTGTTGATAAAGGTTTAGAAGAGTATATTATGCAACTATCTCAATTAGCAAAAACTTCAGGCTTGGATGGTGTTGTCGCAGGTGCAAGCGAAGCTAAAAAATTGAGAGAAGAATTGGGCGACGATTTTATTATCTTGTGTCCTGCAACACGTCCGACTTGGGCAGCAGTTAATGACCAAGTAAGAGTAGATACTCCAACTGAGGCAATAAAAGCAGGCGTTGATTATATGGTAATTGGTCGTCCAATAACAGATGCCGTAGATAAAGTTGCTGCAACAAAATTGATTTTAGACGAAATTTCTTTGGCTTTAAGTTCAAAAGAATAAAAAATATTAGTCTATTGTTTTTATTTATTTTTATTGATGTCCGTTTCTGACATCGTGGTCTTGTATACTAAAAATAACAAAGGAGTAATTATGTATTTTGATGATGACGAACAAGATATAGATCCAATAAAACGAGATATGGAAACCGGAATATTTCAACAAAGAGTCTCACTTAATCTTGAAAAAATAAAAAGTGAAGAGGAATTAGAAGAAATAATGAAAAAAGTTCAGGAAATGAAAGTAGATATATCAGATATGAAAATTGAAGGCGATATAATGAAAGACGGTTTGCAATTTGTATATTCTAAAATACGTGATACAGAAGATAATATTTTAGGGTATTTTATGAAAAATACTCATACAATTGATACAAATAAATTGATTTTAGATTCGACAAGTGAAGAGGATTGCTTTAATTTTGTAAAAAATGGGGCTGTATGCCATTTTGGTCAAAAAGAAGTAGAAAGACTTGATGAATGTATATATAG